>JBCBRD010000104.1:0-11084 GCA_039819885.1 Pseudomonadota bacterium | reverse complement strand
AACGAGGAACGCCCTCACACGAGCCTTGGCCGGCTCACACCTAACGAGTTTGCGACCCCGTCCACAGTGGACCAAAACCCGAATATATTCTGGTTATCACTCCGGACATCCAGAGGGAAACGTCAATACGCAGGAGAGCGCGGAACTTAAACCAACTACTATTTATAACCAGGTTTGCATGTTTCTGTGTTTAAAGACTCAGCACAGTAGAACGCCAGTCTTCGCGCTCTGTTTCGCCCGGTTTTCGTTCGCCAAACATCTGTAGAAAGCAGAAGCCGTCTTCGTCGTACAATTCAATCGCGTGGACATCTCCGCGAACTGAAGGTTTCCGGACGACGTAAGCGAATGATATGCGATCTTCTCTGAGGTGAAGGTTGAAATGCGGGTCTAAGATATTGAACCACGGTCCCATGATCTTGATGTTGTCAATTGACCCAGAATGGATCTGAACGCAGCCCGCGTTACTCACGAAAATCATGACAGGAGTTTTTTCGAAAGCGCATGTTTCGAATGCTTTTCGGACATGCTTCGGATCAATTTGCCGGACAAAGTCGGGACCTCCAAGCCGCATGGCTTGGTGACGACCTACGCCATACTCGTTCAACAGTCCGTAAAATGCATGACTGTGCTCAAGCTTAGCCCAACCTAATCGGAAACCGTCCAAGTCAATGCTTTCGTCTGCGCTCTCCGGTTTTGGAGATGACTTTGTAGTGTAAGTTGGCGGACTGGGGTGAGGCTCAGTATGGTCTGCGACCAACGTTTCAAATGCACCGAAATCCGTCGCCTGAGTGACATAGATTTTGTGGACGGCGTCTCCGAACTCGTCAAAGAATTGAAGACTATGCCGTGTGCCAGACTCGAGCGGTTCACGCATCGCGTAGCCAAAGCACCAGTGCTGTGTGAAGATCCTCAGATCGACTTCACCCACAACCTGTCCCATTGCGCCATAGAACTTGGGCTGACTGTATCGACCGTGTTGTTCGTGAACGCAATGCGCGTTTCGCGTGAGCGCCATGACCTCGCCGACAGCAACCACGTGCTCAATAATTTTTCCAAAACCAGCTTCACCGTCCTGACGCTTTAAACGTGTTGCTTCCCCGGTCGCCAACCGCGCTTCTAAGAGTGCAGCCTCCGGCACATCGAGTTCGTTCGCCACGTCGCGCATCCGCAGCTTACCGGTTCGCGCCCGTAACTCTGCCTCGCGCAAACGCGTTTCATTGGGGTTCAGTTCGACTGTGAGCGCCATGACGCTATTCCTTAGCGTAGGTAGAGACACATGATCGGTCCCCGGTGGAAAGGTAGAATGAATATTTATTGACTAATTTAGTCATGTTATAAGATAATCATAAGCCCAGCGATACCCACTCGTTCTCCTAGTCGTTGGAAACCCAACTTGGACAGCCAGCCAAGACTTTCATCTTTAGCCAGCCACTCCTCTCTTTCGTCAGGACCATTTTTGTGGTGCCGCAGCGACATCTGACAGGTTCGAATCGAGGTCATAGAAACAGAACGCCTGCATTCCCTGGCTCTTACTTCAAGGTCCAAAACTTGGTCGATACGATGCGCAGACAGGTCTTCAACCAGCGAGACGATATCGCCTCAGCGGCGGATGTAACGCGCAGTTGTTCGCGAGCATGGCAGGACGGCGCAAGCACTTATGCGGTCCAAAGTAAGCGCTTGCATAGCTTCATTTTTTACGCATCCACCAGTTTTCGCACCTGAAGACAGCTTAAGGCTATGTGGTGGCGCGCGTCTTCAACGTTGGTATTGTATACTGGACCAGTAAACAAATACTAGTGTCAAGCCAAGCGAACGCCAGCCAGCGTCAAATCAAGCCACGCGATCGCCCACCCAAAACATGCCTGGGCGGGCCAATAGACTTGGGTCACCGCTCAGCATTCCATCGAGGAAGCGAGAAGAAACACCATGCAGCTTATTGTTGACGGCGATACGCCAACAGCCGCGCTTGAACGCATCTCCAGCCGTATTACGGTGCGGAAGCGGTACGACAATTACATCGGCGGTGAATGGGTTGCGCCAACGCACGGCGCGTACTTTGAGAACACAACACCCATCACCGGGCAGGTTATTTGTGAGGTCGCACGATCCACATCCGACGACATCGAAAAAGCACTAGATGCCGCTCACAAGGCCAAAGATGCCTGGGGCAAAGCCTCACTGGCTGATCGCTCCGCAGTCTTGCTGAAAATTGCTGATCGGCTTGAAGCTCACATCCAAGAGATTGCAACCGTTGAAACGATCGACAACGGTAAGCCGATCCGTGAGACCACAGCAGCGGATATCCCTCTAGCCGTCGATCACTTCCGTTATTTCGCGGGTTGCATCCGTGCGCAAGAAGGATCGGTTTGCGAGATTGACGAGACGACCGTCGCCTATCATATCCACGAGCCGCTCGGCGTTGTCGGTCAGATCATTCCTTGGAATTTTCCAATTCTGATGGCCGCGTGGAAACTCGCACCAGCGATAGCTGCTGGCAATTGTGTTGTGCTTAAGCCGGCTGAGCAAACGCCAATGGGGATCATGGCTCTCATGGATCTCGTTGGTGATCTGATCCCACCGGGTGTGTTAAATGTCGTGAACGGCTTTGGTGTTGAAGCTGGCAAGCCTTTGGCTCAAAGCCCACGCATCTCAAAGGTGGCCTTCACGGGTGAGACGACCACTGGCCGTTTGATCATGCAGTACGCCTCCGAAAACATTATTCCGGTCACACTTGAGCTTGGTGGAAAATCACCAAACGTATTTTTTGAAGACGTCTATAACGATGATGATGCCTTCCTCGACAAAGCACTCGAAGGCTTTGCAATGTTTGCGCTCAATCAGGGTGAAGTTTGCACGTGCCCAAGTCGCGCATTGGTGCATGAGTCGATCTATGACGCGTTCATGGAGCGAGCGATCGAACGAGTTAAATCAATCCGTCAGGGCAATCCATTGAACCCACAGACGATGATTGGAGCGCAGGCTTCCAGTGATCAGCAAGAAAAGATCCTCTCGTACATTTCCATCGGTCGTGAAGAAGGTGCAAAAGTTCTGACTGGCGGCGAAGCCGGTTCGATGACTGCGCCTTATGACAAGGGGTTTTACGTGACACCCACCGTCCTTGAAGGCCACAACAAAATGCGGGTCTTCCAGGAAGAGATCTTTGGCCCTGTGCTCGCTGTCACGAAATTCAAAACCGAAGAAGAAGCGTTGGAAATCGCCAACGATACGCTTTACGGGCTCGGAGCCGGCGTTTGGTCTCGCGATGGAAACACAGCCTATCGGATGGGTCGGGCCATTCAGGCGGGTCGGGTCTGGACGAACTGCTACCACCTTTATCCAGCCCACGCTGCCTTCGGTGGTTACAAGCAGTCAGGCATCGGTCGTGAAAACCATCACATGATGCTTGAGCATTATCAGCAGACGAAAAACCTGCTGGTGAGCTACAGCCCGAACGCTCTCGGCTTTTTCTAAAAGAGTGCGAGACAGGGCTGCGTGATGAGGCAGGCCACTGGCTTGTTCATCACGCACGCCCGTTAGCCATCAATTTTGTATGTAGAGGTCTTATGACGAGCCCAACATTGCGATCCCTGTTGGCTTTGCCAGACGAGCCAGCTCCGCTCTCCAAATCCACTCTCATCCTTATCGATTGCCAAAATACCTACCGTAAAGGGGTGATGCAGCTTGAAGGCGTGGAGCCGGCTCTTGAGCAGTGTGAGAAACTGTTGGAGCGTGCTCGTACGGCCGGTGTTCCCGTCGTGCACGTCATGCACGACGCTGGACCTGGTTCGCCGTACGATGTCTCTGCAGAAATTGGTACCATTTCGGACCAGGTTGCGCCGAGCGATGGTGAAAAGGTCATTGTCAAAGAGTACCCAAGCTCATTTGAAAAGACGGACCTCAATGACGAGCTAAAACGCTTTGGGTCTGAAGACCTCGTGCTTGCTGGTTTCATGACGCACGTATGTGTCAACTCAACAGCCCGGGCAGCGTTCAATCACGGATACCGCCCAACCGTTGTCGCGAATGCAACGGCGACCCGATCTCTAGATAGTCCTATTGGCGGTGAGGTGAGTGCGGAGCAAATGCATATTGCTGCACTCTCTGCACTTTCAGACCTGTTCGCAATTGTTGTGCCTGATCAAAAGAAAATCATCGATTAACAGATTGAAGCTTCTAATTGGAGGACATCACGTGACGCTACGCGTATCAGCGACGCCATCGGCCAGCTCTCTCATATGTAGTCTTAAAAGCAAACACGGTCGGTTGATGTTTCACCAATCAGGGGGCTGCTGTGATGGCAGTGCACCGATGTGTTACCCATTTGGCGAGTTTAAGATTGGTTCTCTCGACGTCATGTTAGGCATTGTCGACGGTTGCCCAGTCTACATCAGCGGATCTCAGTTCGAGAAATGGCAGCATACGCAGCTGATACTGGATGTTGTCGATGGACGTGGCAGCGGGTTTTCTTTGGAAGCTCCCGACGGCGTCCGCTTCCTGACACGCTCACGGGTCTTTACACAAGCAGAACGAGATGACCTTGCAGCGTTGGGTCCGCCACCTCGCGGACCTGAGGCAATTGAGGTGGTGTAATGTCGGACTACTTTGAAGATGCACGCAAGCCGATAGATATTGACCGTGCCGCTGTCTTCTTGATCAAAAAACACGGCGACGATAGTGCGGTGGTCGCATACAATCGCGCGAATTGTTGTCGTTGTCTCGGAGACAGTCAGTCTGAGCGCGAATGGCATGCGGTTTTGAAGCGCGTCATTGAACTGCATTTTGAAACAAGAAAAGGTCGCCTTCAATAGGAGGCGACCTCTAGTCTTATGCATATTTTTTAGTGACTTCTTTCGCGAGCCAATGATTATTCGGCTGCGGGAGCTAATTTGGTTCCTGCTTCCACTTCCTGCACAACTGTGAAACCTTCAAATTCCGGATGTCCATCGTAGAGTGGCTTGTTCTGCCCGGCATTGGCATGGGCTTTACGGAACTCTTCGGATTTGGTCCACGACTCGAACGCTTCGTAGTCCTTCCAGATCGTGTGTGATGAATAGAGCGTGTGATCGTCACGCTCAGGACCTTTCAACAGATGGAAAACCACAAATCCGTCTAAGTGCTCTAAGTGAGTTTCGCGATTGATCCAAACATCTTCAAAGGCTTTTTCGTTGCCTTTGTGAACTTTGAATCGATTCATTGCGATATACATTTTCGTTCTCCACTTGTTTACAGTTAAGTACTTTCAGACCTCGTTTGGATGGGTGTCATCGTGAGCAGAATTCGGTTCCGCAGATAGGCGCCTGGTAGCTCACTGCCGCTTTAAAGCTGCGACCTTCCTCGAACACATCCTTGCGAACGACCTCGTAGGCTTCGTCGCCTATGTTATCGATGCCAAGATCGACGCGAAGGCCCCCGAGGCCATATGCTTTAGGCTCCCAAACCGCATATACATCGACGGTGGTGTAGCCAGCGCGAAACAGCTCTTCTTTCGAAATAACGTTCGTTGTTCCCGTTTCACGCTCATCGTTTGTATTTGTAAAATCATCCGCGAAAAGCGCGCGAACGCCAAGCCTGGTGTAATATGCGGGAAACTTCAAAGCTGCATCCAGGTAGAGTTGATCCGGGAATAAGGCTCCAACGAATTCACCGGTATCGAGATCGGTCCCTTCGATCTGTGAATAGGCTGCCTTCATGTAGAAGTATGTGCTGTCATAGGTGGCTTCAACTTCAACGCCTTTTATGAGCGCGTTCGTAACATTCACGTTTTGTGATGTTCCACCTGCTCCCGGAAAGGAGCAAAACGCTGGTGGAAATGGTGAAAAGCACGCACCATTGGGCCCAGTCACTTCTAAGTCTATGAGATTGGTAACATCATTCTCATAGTAAGAACCCTTTGCTTTCAACTCATCTCCCGAAGCTATGACGCTCTTGAATGACAGCGTCGCGCCAAGTTCCCAACCCTCAGACTCCTCCGGCTTGAGATTCGGGTTTGCGATAAATTCGTTTGTTAGGTTGACGTTTGGAGGTATGAACGGGCTCGGATTGGCGCCAATGACAAAGTGCTCACCAGCGGCATAGGCTTCATTGTATGACGGCGCACGAAAGGCCTCTCCATAGTTGCCGAATACGCTGAACCATTCGACAGGTCGATACGCGGCGGCAATCTTCGGCGACACCGCAGTTTCATCGAAACTGTCGGCGATTTCGGACTCGGATTCGAACTTGTCGAACCGTATGCCTGGTATGATTTCAAGCTGACCCAACCCCTGACCCGGAGTTCCAAATTCAAACTCGGCTTCTGTGAAAAACCCATAGAAGTTCGACTTGGCATCAGGGACACCACCGCGAGCACCGCCAAGACTGTCGGAATCTCCACCGGTCTGATCGTCCTGGTAAATGTCAGTGCCGTATGTCCACGCAACGTTTCCAAGGGACGCCAGCTCAAGCCTAGATGTGTTCAAGGCCTTGAAACCCAACGTTTCAACTTCGCGCGTGAGGGCTCGGCCGGTCCCGACCTCAGGTTCTTCGACCTCATTGTAAGCGCGGTAAACGACAACGTTTCCGTCAACGAGATCGTTACCAGATGGATTGAACTCAAGTTTCGACTGGACCGTGCTGCTGAGCGCAGTGCGGTCAACGAGAGGATTGTCATCACCAGGCGCTGCGTTGAGCTGTGGGTTGTTGGCGTTTTGGTCAGCCCTATCAAAATAGATCCAAGAGTTGCGCCACGTCAGCCCATCACTGAGTTTGAAACTGCCTTTTACAAACGCACTCGCGAGGTCATTCCCATCTGTCAGCGTTGTATTGTTGCCAAGCTCGACATCGCCAGACGTCCGATATCCGAGGTTAGCGACGAGATCCACTGCGCCGCTTTCCGACATCTGTACACCAGTGACTGAGTAGGTCTGTTCCTGGTCTACACTCTCGTATCCAGCCTTTACCCTCACGGCAGCCAGCTGCCCCGGCTCAAGAATGTCTTCGGCATTGATTGTGCGGAATGCGAACACACCACCCAACGCGCCTGACCCATATATCGAAGACGTTGGTCCTTTTACGACTTCCGCAGCAACCAAAATATCGGGATCAAGAAACAATCGACCATCGTGCCCCGACACAAAGTTCTGTCTCGCATCATCGAACAAAACGAGGGTCGCATCATCGGTAAATCCTCGGATCGACGGGACCTGCCCGGCTCTCCGTGTGCCGCCTGTAAACACTACTCCGGGCACACCCTGGAAGACGTCGGAGGGTCGGGTTGCAACAAAGTCTTCAATTTGATCTCGCCCGATGACGGATACCTGTCCTGGGAACTCAAATGCGTTTGCATCACCGCTGGCGGTGGCGAAAATCGATATGCCTTCAAGAGCGATTTCTTGTGCAGACGCCGGTGCTGCCAGCACCAACGTTATGCTCGCCACAGCACCTGTAAATAGAATTGCGTTTTTTTGAGATTGCATCCCTGTCCCCTTGAACCTGCCACGTATTTCGAAGCGGTTGGCTGGCGGACGACGTCAATAAAACGCGACGCTGGCGGGCTGACCGATATGGGCGTCGCTTGCAACATCCTGCAGGTGCGACACCAGACAAACTTGAACTGACTTGCTATTGGTATGTTTGTGTACTTTACTCGTCAACAATAAACCGGCATACGGTTTTGATACTGAGAACGTCGGTGATGCATATTCGCCACCGAGACGTCCCAGCCCGATACCGACGTACACATCAGTCGCGCAGATGCGCGCATGGGCAGAGAGACGCATGCAGACCAAAACACCCATCGAAGAAAACTCACAGTGTTCGCCACCGGTCGACAGGCGCACTGGGCCTTTTGACGTATCCGAACTCATGCGTGGAGGTCGCGAAGTCATTTTGCTCCACAACGGTGCCGAATATCTTTTGCGGATTACGTCGAACGAACGACTTATTCTTACGAAGCGAGGTGGGTCATGCTGAGAAGACCGACAAGCAAGTTGCGGAAACGCGCGATAGTCGTTTCACTCGCATTGTCCGTGATGGGATTACCCGCACTAGCGGACGGACCAACCACGCGTACCATACCTCGAAACAGCGCGGGGGTCGATACCAGTCGCATCGTTGCGATCGGCGGGGACGTCACCGAGATCATCTACAAACTGGGCGCTGGTAAAAACATTGTTGCGGTTGATGCAACGAGCCAGTTTCCTCCAGATGCACTGAAAACCAAGCAGAATGTCGGCTACATGCGGGCGCTTTCGTCGGAGGGGGTTTTATCAACTCGCCCAAGTCTTATTATTGCATCCGACGGTGCAGGCCCACCCGAAGTTACTCGAGCACTTAAGTCAGCCGCGATCCCCTACGTCACCGTAGATGGAAAAGATACGGCGGATGGCTTGCGCTTGAAGGTGAACCAGATTGCAGCAGCGCTGGGGCTCACGCCGCTTGGAAAAAAGTTGGTCTCAGAGATTGACACCAAACTCTCCAAACTTGATGAGCGGCGCAAGACAATCTCCAAGACAAAATCGGTCTTGTTTATTCTCGCTGCTCGCGATGGCCGAGCCATTGTGGGTGGTAATGAGACAAGCGCAGACGCCATCATTGAATTGGCAGGTGCGCGAAATGCCGTATCGAACCTCACCGGTTTTAAACCATTGACGGATGAAGCGCTGATCGGAGCATCACCGGATGCGATCATCGTTATGAAACGTGGCGATGGAAGCAAAAGCCACGAAGATGCGTTGGCGTTGCCCGGCGTAAAGCTGACACCAGCAGGTAAGACAAAACAGATTTTCGTAATGGATGGCGTGTATTTAATCGGCTTTGGTCCGCGTATGCCAGATGCCGCGAACGATCTCATGACAAAGCTGTACAGCCGTGATGCGACAGACGCTAACGGTCAAGGCGTTAACTAATGGCAACTGCCAACGCACAGCTTGAAAGCAGAAGTCGAGCCGTTGGTGGTCGCGCACAGTCACGAGAGCGGCTGCTCTCGGTCAGCATAGCTGGTCTCTTTGCTGTTTTTGTATTGTCACTCTCCGTTGGCGCAACGGGCATTTCGCTTGCAAGCCTTCCAGACGCGGCGTGGTTCAAGCTTTTCGGCGGCGATGAAGTCACCGCCGAACGCAATGCACTTGTGCTGTTCGAACTGCGCCTTCCAAGGACACTTCTCGCGGCGTTTGTCGGGGCGTCGCTTGCCGTTTCAGGGGCCCTCATGCAGGGGTTGTTTCGTAACCCGTTGGCTGATCCTGGGTTGGTCGGTGTTTCCTCAGGTGCAGCACTCGCTGCCATAACGACAATTGCCTTTGGCAATGAGTTTGCAAAGCCTTGGATGGATGCTTTTGGCGTCTACGGATTGCCGTTCGCAGCGTTCATCGGTGGGCTTGTGACAACGCTTACGCTTGTCGCAGTCGCCGGACGACATGGACGTCTCATGATGGGTACGCTCTTGTTGGCTGGCATCGCATTGGGTGCGTTGGCTGGTGCACTATCGGGCTTGATTGCCTATGCGAGCGATGATCGCGAACTCAGAGACCTCACACTCTGGAGTATGGGAAGTCTAACCGGGGCGAGCTGGCCCAAGGTTTTCGCTATTCTGCCTTTTGCAGCGTTGATGATTTTCGCCATCCCATTTCTCATCCGAGGTTTGAACGGTTTCCTGCTTGGGGAAGCCGAAGCTTTCCATATGGGTATCAATGTTGAACGGACGAAGTGGATCATTGTCTTAACGACTGCAGCATGTGTTGGGGCTGCTGTGGCTGTCGCCGGTGTCATAGGGTTTGTGGGTATTGTCATTCCGCATATTGTCCGTCTTGTTGCCGGCCCGGACCATTCGATCGTGCTCCCCGCAAGCGCGATACTGGGTGCAGGCCTGGTTTTGATCGCTGACATTTTCGCGCGCGTCGTTGTTGCACCCTCTGAACTTCCAATCGGCATCATACTCGCAGCAATTGGTGCGCCGGTATTTCTGCACCTTGTTCTGCGTCGCGGCGTTGGTGGAATGGAGTAAGTTGGCATGCTTGAGGCGCGAGATGTTAGCGTGCGCATTGGCGGATGCGAAATCCTTTCCAATGCCAGCCTGCAGTTGTCACCTGGACAAATTTGCGTGGTCATCGGTCCGAACGGGGCTGGTAAATCCACCCTATTCAAAGTGATGTCTGGTGAATTGAAACCAACGCGTGGCGAAGTGTTTCTAGACGGAAAACCACTTTCCGGCATGGCACCTATCCGGCTATCGATCCGACGGGCCGTCGTCCCTCAAGCGTCTCATCTGTCATTTCCTTTCACCGTGAAAGAGGTGGTCTTACTTGGTGCAACTGTCCCCGGCTTAACGGGCGCAACTTTGAGACAAGAGGCCCTTGCTGAAGAAGCTATCGGGAATGTTGGTCTGGAAGACTTTGCTGAACGGCTCTATGTCAATCTGTCGGGAGGCGAGCGTCAACGTGTTCACCTTGCCCGCGCTTTGTGTCAGTTGGCAGCCGGGGCTCGTTACCGCGATGGTCCTGCGATGCTTCTCTTGGATGAACCAACATCTAGCTTGGATGTAATGCACCAAATCCAGATCCTTCAACATGTGAAAACCAAGGCCAACGCAGGCTACAACGTGCTTGTTGTTCTCCATGACTTGAATCTAGCCGCTTCATTTGCTGACCAATTGGTGGTCATGGCAAATGGGCGCATTGTTACGGCGGGGTCGGTGACAGACGTTTTTACCAGTGGCACGCTTAGTCAGGTCTACGACTGTACCATCAAGACAAATCAAACGCCGAAGTTTGAGACACCTTTTGTGCTTCCGCACCCAACGATTGAAGCGTCTGCATCATCCGCGGATCTGCCCTATGTAGCGACCGCGGCCGTATAGGTATTGCTACACATAAAACTCCGAGAGCCGACTGACCCTGCCCGTTCTGTGTCCGTGATCATAACCTGAGACTGTCCGGGTTTTGGTCCATGCTGGACCGGGTTGCAAACTCGTTCGGTGTAAGCCCGCCAAGGCTGGTCTGTGGCCGCTCCTCATCGTAATCGGTCTGCCATTCGGCGATCAAAACCAGGCCTGCGCCCAGTATCGCGCTTGCGGGGAGCACGATCGAATGGTCCGGGCCGGCAACAAGACG
>JBCBRD010000103.1:0-11118 GCA_039819885.1 Pseudomonadota bacterium | reverse complement strand
CAGAGCGTCGGAACGGACGCCCACAGAACAGCATGCGCGCCTTCAATGCGGAATCATCGCTTACAAAATCGCGATTGAAGATTTTTCTTCTGGCGGGTGCCGCGTCGTCCTCCGTCAAGGGCTTATGCCAACGATTGGAACTGCAGCCGAAATATTTTTCACAAGCGGCATAAAACATTCCGGCGTTGTTGTTTGGCAATCCGGCATTCGATTTGGTTTTCACTTTGAGACCCAACAAGATGATGTTTCCGAATTGCTTTTTCCAGAACAACGCGGTTCCGACTTTTTTCGAGACTTAATGAGGCTTCAGAACGGCTCTTGAGATACAGACGCTTGACGATTTCCAGCATCTCCAATCGATTGGGAATGGCGATCGGAGCGGGTGCCGTTCGCAGCGCAACTTTGCTGGAAAGATCGACTGTCTTTTCTGCAAGCCAAGATGCTTGAAGGCGGTCAAATACCACTGGGCTCTAGCGATGGCCCTGTCGCAGGTTCACCGAGCATCAGGCCTGAGATCGCCACGTGCGCGCCAGCTAAGCCGACCCAATGGCAGCTGTTTTCCTAAAGGAAATCAGCACCTTCCTCGACCAGCCAGGCGGAACCATTTGAGCGTACGGCCTTTGCCGCTTCGCGCAGACGCATTTGTCCTGGCGCGAGGGCTTCACGCGTACGTGGGCCGCTAATGTGCGCGAGCAGCCCCGATAGGGCGTTGAAGTCAAAAGTTTTAGCTAGGATCATGAAATTGCACCCTCGGCTCTTTGTCGAGCCATATATTGGACGTTTTAAACGAACCAAACCGGGATGCACCGGCACAACGTCACGGCTTAATACCTGCAAGAGATTTCCGAACTCTAGCGACGTTGTTCGGTCAGCTTGGCAGCCAGTACTTAATTTCAGGTTATCGAATTCCTTCGGCTTTTTGCCAGTTCAAGCAAATCACAAAACAATATGCCAAAAATCTATGGCAAGTCATATTCTGGCTCATGATCGTCCGGGGCATCATCAGAAAACCTTTTGATTTTCACCGCATATTGCCCACGTGACTTCGCTAAGGCACATTCACCAATCTGGGTATTGTTGACGGAAAGTGCGACAGCGTTATGCGCATCTGCCGGAATCTCTAAAATAGAACCAACTTCTAGCGTCATGATCCTTTTGATCGGTAGGCTTCCGCCGTCCATAGCTGCGCGAACCTCAATGTTCGAATTGGTCACGGTCGCACTGAGTTGACGTTCCCACTCCGAATCGATCGCAGCGTTCTCAGTGCGTTTGTCTCCCTCAAGCTTGTCTCGAAAACTGCTGAATGCAGACATCGGAATGAAGAGGTAGATGGTACCGCTTCTTGCAGGGAGCTGAAAGGCCAATCGAGCTAAGGCAACAGTGTTGGCCTGCCCACCGAGTCTCGGAATCTCATCATCAGTATCAAGGCTGTCATAGACAAATTCGGTTGGTCCAATGGGGTCGAAGAGTTGCTTCAGCTTTGCAATAAGAATTTCTAAGCTTCGCTGAACAACCCGAATTTCAGTCGCTGTGTATTTACGTTCCGGGCTGGAAGGCGCTTCGCCCTCGTCATAGCCATACATTGCATCAACCATCGAAAAGACAAAACTGCGGTCAACGCCAAAAATGACGGGGGCGTTTGCCCAACCGTGAGCACGATAGGTATATGCGATACCCCCTTCAATGGACGATAGGAACTCGTCAAGATTTCCAATGCGGCAATCATCCATGGCAACCGCCGCCGCATGATGTAAGACACCGCTCAGCTCAAATTCAAAGCCGGCCGCCAGATCATTGAACACCCGTCTCAGAACCGGGAGTCGATCCAACGAGAGTTCGGCAGGACGAAACAGCTTCAACACCGCTTCATTGCGTACGGGCATGTTTTCACTGCCATCTGTCATGCCGTTGGGCCTCGTTTCGATTGTAGCGTTCTAGACTGCAACATGTCAGTCGGCCTCAGACACCAACTCAATGGCGCCCCGCTCCTTCAGTTTCAGAGCCAGCTCTGCAATGCGGCGCTGCGCATCTTGAACATCCTTCTTTGAAGCCTTGGCGCCGCCTTTGAGTTCTTGCTCAATCATGCGTTTAGCCCGAGCAGAAACGGCCTCCAAAGCAACAGATATGGCTTCTGGGCTGGCCCCTTTGAGAGCGGTAATTGTGAGTTCGGTCGGCACCTCATCGAACAACTTCGCGCGTGCCTCTGCTGAAATCTTCACAATGTCTTCGAACGAGAACAGCAGGTCCTTGATCAGTTTGGCTTCGTTCGGATTGAATTCGCCAAGCGAAGTGAGCACCTCATCCGCGTCTGGCTTGTCAATCATGTTGAGAATTTCAGCGAGCTTGGAATGTACGGATGGCCCCGAAGTATCGGTCGTCTGAGAAAGAAGATTGGTCGCCAAAGACTCTTCCAGTACGACAGTGGCAATTTTCGAAACCGGCTTCAAAGACAGCATTCGACGAACCAGACCGTTTCGGGCCTCCGTCGGGATCTCTCGCAAGACAGCAGCTGCCATATTCGCTGAGACTTTCGAAAGAACGAATGCACCAACCTGCGGATGTTCATTCGCTATGAAGTTGGCGACCACACTGTCAGGCGTCTTCGAAAGACGGGGCCAGACTGTCTTGCTTGTTTCACCTCGAAGATCGGCAATGATCTCATCGGCTTGTTCATCAGGCACAACACCCGAGATAAGCATCTCAGCCTCTGCTGTTGTCGCCAAGAGATCAGTTCCAGTCTCAAGATCAGCGACGAGTAAGCTCACCAGCTCGTCGATAACTGGCCGCTCGATTGAGCCAAGCTTGGCCACTGATTTAGCAACCAGTTTTAGCTCGTGGCTTTCGAGCTGTTTCACGATCTGATCTGCTCGAACCTTTCCCATCGCAAGCAGCAACACAGTCGCTTTTTCAACGCCAGTCATCCCATCGAGTCGTTCCGGCGCAATCTGTGGATCTTGCATCTGCATTTCCGCTGCTTTTCTAAAGACGCAAGAACATAGTCGAATCGTTGGTCTACAGAGATCAACTTGGCGAACTAGAGCTGTCGAGGTCCACTTGTTATGCCGATCCCCTCACAGAATACTGTGACTATTCATCAACGTCGGGAAACAGCTGCTGACCACGCTGATTTTGATGGCGACTGCAAACGGCTATGTACGCTTGGCACAGCCGCAGCCCGCGCAGCTTTGACTGCCCCTTGAAGACGGGCAGTTGCCCCTTTCGACAAACTCGGCTTCGACAATTCCTTGACGTTACAAAACGTCTTGGCCTCGGACGTCCAGTTTCCAAGACGTTCGCGAACAAGGTGTCTAATCAAAGCACAAATGTAACGCTTCTGAGCTGGCTTGTTTTTGGCCCCTGCGTGATAGCGTGCAACGGCTTTCGTCCAAGTCCCTTCACGCGCCTTCAGCCGTTTCAGAAAGAGGGCCGCGTAATCGACATTGCGTGCTGGTTCAAGCATGTCATCAACGGACGCAAACTGATCTTTGTGCCAATAGTGATTGATCTGCATGCACCCTACGTCGATGAGCTTCACCCCTTTGGCACGCGCTTCATGAAAGTGTCTCAACGCATCTGATTTGCTCAAATCATAAATGGATCGACCATCAATGTTGAGCGCGTAAGGTCGAAGTCCGTCGCCCCTACCAGTTTCCGTCAGTCCCACGGCGTACAGTATGGCAAGCGGAACACCATGGCGCTTTGCAGCGGCGCTCATGTGCCGCTCGCAGACCTTGGCTCCAAGACTGGCACCGACCGCAGACGGATTAAACGACAATACCGAGGCGACCATTGCCAACAGAGCTATCGGAAGCCGGATTGCTCCGTGAGATGTCTTCACCTCCATCTGTTCCGCTCCTGATGTCTTCTGCAGTCCGCTCACGCTGATGATCACCGCGTCCCTTTTGGGAACTTCGGTCATGCAGATTCGCATTCTCGCCGTCGGACGTGAACGTTGAAGGATCTCGGTTGTCATGGGCACCTGACGACTGTTGACTTTGCATGACCCGCGCTGGTTCTAGTTCGGCGCGCCGCAAAACAATGTCGTCAATTTGATACCCCGATGCCCTCAGTGCACTGGTAAGTTTGTGCTTCTCCGCCTCCAGGATCGTGATGGCTTCCAACGTGGACGACCCAACATGCATCGACAGGTTTTCGCCCTTCAGCCCCAACCGGATACTCAACGTCCCAAGGTTTGCGGGTTCCAGTTTGACATCAAGCACCTTCAGGGCGGGACCAGATGATGTCTCCGTCGAAGTCGGATTTTGCATAAGTTGCCCAGGCTGCAGGCTTGACTTCGAATTGGCGAGTTCAGCGGTTACCCGTTGATAGAGCTGTGCTGTTGGTCCGTTAGCAACCATCTCGCCGTCGCCCACCGTTCGAACAATTGGACCACTCTTGTCGATCTGAAAACTAGGAGAGAACTCTCTCTCCCGTCGGGCTTCGACGACCTTTTCAGTCGGCAATTCGACGCCCTCTGAAATCACATCATTCAACACTGGCGTCGCCGCGATAGCGTGAGAGGCAACACGTGATGTTGGGGCGATGTTGGCAGCGGCACCAGAGCCCCGAACCAGTTGTGGAGTTTCAGATTTCGGTGGCAACTTTGGGTCGGCTGGAGCACCGTTCGCCAATCGCCAATTTGGCAAAACCTGAAAGTGCGTTTCCTGACGGGTCACTGCGACTTTGGGCAACGCTTCAAATACGCCTCCAGAGGCTGAGGCTTGTGACGTATTGACCTGTACCGGTCGAGAGGTCGCAAGATCAGGAACATCAGCCGTCTCACCCAGTAATTCAGCAACCTGTTTGGCAATCCCGCTTGCCGCAGACCCATTGTTCTGCGACTTCACACCATCAACGGCTTGCCCGTTGACAACATGCGCGACATTGGTAACCGGAACACGGCTAGCACCAACGACGTCGCGCACTGGGTTCGTCCTGCTGTTGTCTGAGTCTTTTAAATTGGGTGGAAGGTCTTGTGGCAGCACTTCAGTCGCTCGGCCACGAGTTCCGCCATCGAACTGAACAGATTTCCCTTCGGCCGGTTCAGACGCAGGCGGGCCTTTGGCTAACTCAACATCTTCGTTCTTATCAGGCACAACCTCCTGATTGGAAACGAGTTCAAGTTTGACAGGCAATTCACGTTGACCTGCATGTCGCGCTGGCTCATCGAAGTCCACCGGCGGCCTAAGCAGAGTTTCTTTTGTTTCAACTTCTGCGTCCGCATCGACTTTGATCGCCTCTACGTCGACTGCTTTCGGCGAGTGGACCTCTTCAACCGGCGCAGCAGAAGCACTCAAAAGCTTACTTATTTGCGTGCGTTCAGGGTCTACGACAGCGGGTGCATTGCGCGTCTCGCCATCTTCAGCTTTATCTGTCTTAACAGGCGCGCCATGCTCTCCCTTAGCCTCCACAACGTCTTCAAAGATCGATTGTTCACCCGCCTTTTTCGGGGTCGCACTCTCGCCAAAACCCTTTGAATTTACTTTGGAGGCTGGTGGGTCACCGCCAAGCAGCAAGAGGTTCTGCAAACTCATGGCTTGATACTCCCAAGTAGGGCCGACAGTTTCGCATCTAGCTTTTGCCCGCTCGCCACGACCTTTCGCGCCTCTTCTATTTCCGGCCAAAACGGCCCTTCCGAATCACTCTCTGGAATTTTGGTAGACGAAGCTATCGCGGAGCTTTTGGGTTGCCGTCGGATGTTGTTCACAAGCTGCATGGCAGCAGTAGCCAGTTCCCGATCTGTCTTATGTAACCGAGATCGGTCAACGCTCTCGATCAGCGCCACCCCAGCATCAAATCCATCGGACACAATCAGGCTCGCGCCTTCATAGAGTTTCATGCGATCCGTTTTTGAAACCAAATCGTCGGGCAGTTTTTTGTAGAGTTCAACGGCATAATCAATCGTCTTTAGATGTCCGTACGCCAGCGCATTCTGGGCAACGACGCCAAGTACTTTTCTCTTTTGATTGAGATTGATGGTGGACATCAAAAGATCCATGATTTTCTCGCGATGCCCATCGCCGCCATAGTCAACGCGTGCAAAGGAGTCGGCCAACCGTCCGATCATGCCATCAGCGTATCGGGAAGAAGCAAACCGGCGTAGGTAACGCGACGAGAGGCTCAGCATCGCATCTATCTCGTTGCGAGAAGTTGCGAACTCGATCTGACGTCTGAGCGCGGCCTCTTCAACAATAGTCCCTGGCGATAGAAGCCTGGCATCATCTAGCAAGGCATGAACTTTGCTCGGCTGACGCGACCCGATCATCAAGGCTTTAACCAGCGCAACATGCCCCGCCAAACTTGGTACAAGGTCCCGCGGCTCAACCTTTGACAACAGCACACTGGCCGCCTGTTTTCGCCCTTCCCCATAGGCAAGACTGGCTTGTGCCAACTGTAGATAATCTTCCTGGATCAAGTCTCTCTCAAGGAGGTGCTTCAAGATCTGAGGGTTACCGCCACTGAGCACGTATTTGATCGCGGCCCTGGTGTTTTTCCGATTGTCTTTCCAGACGCTGGGCTTTGTCTGAAGCAGCGCACTCCCAATCCTGCTAACGAGATCTCGTTGGGCTTCCGGTGACTGAAAAACACCTTGAGCGATAGCATTCTGAAGAACTGTCAGAGATCGAACGATCAGATAGGGTTCGGGCATCGAAGCCTCGGCGGTCCGCTTGGGCAGTGGCCCAAGTGTCGAAAGATACACCACCACCATCGTGTAAACGATGAGCGTCCTCACTAGCCTTCCTCCGGACGCACCAGGATTTCAATGCGTCGGTTGACAGCAGCGCCAACGTTCTTCTTGTCTCGCAGTTGACGGTCAGCAAAGCCCTCGATTTTTGCAAAGCGACGGGCTTCGATCCCTGCACCCAAAAGCATACTGTGCGCGGAATAGGCACGCCCCATAGACAAGCGCCAGTTATCGTTGTCGGGGGTCCTGAATGGACGGCCATCCGTGTGACCGCGAACGATGATTTGCCCAGGCGTCTTTTGTAGAACCTGACCTATGGACGTCATCAACTCGACAAGTTCTGGACCGGGCAAAGCAGAAGCAGACGTGAACATGCCAAAGTCAGCTTTGTCGGTAAGGCTTATGAGGATACCACCGTCTTCAACCGCAACTGCAATGTTCGCCACGGCCGGTACCGAGTTCTTCTGAATGGCCTTCGCAATACCGCTAGCTATCTTTTTCGCTTCATTCGTCTGCTTCTTCTTATGCTCTTTTTTTGCTTTGCGATCGGCTTTTGCCTTTGAGTCGCTGTTCTGTTCAAGAGTTGGATCTTCGCTCACAGATACTATCTGATCAGCAGCAGCACCTTGGGCTGGACGGCTCTGTTGAAGGGCCGTCTTAAACTCAGTATTGGCTTCAATCCGCTTTCTGCTTTTGTCTTGTTTCACAACCTCACTTCGAAAAACCGGATCAAAGGGGTCTCTAAAGGCGGTCCCTTTTTCGACTGCAGGTCCTCCCGCTTCTCCGCCCGCAGAGGTACCCACTGGGCTGCTCCCACTCTTGGACGCTTCCTTCGAAAGCCGACGGATCAAGTCATACGGGTCACGAAAGAGTTGCTCGGAAGATTGACTGGGTCGGTTTTCAAACGAACTCTGTTTGTTTGCCTCGGTCGCAGTCGCCCTGTTCGTCACCCTAAAAGGCTGATCTGCTTGCTCTTCTGCCGTTTGATCATCAATGACCTTCAGTCCCTTTGGAACTGCTTTGGAGTCGGTAAATTTCAAAGGGTTGAAGTAGGTCGCAATCTGTTTCTTCGTGGCCTCGTCAGTCGAGTTTGTGAGCCACAAGACAAGGAACAGGGCCATCATCGCCGTCATGAAGTCGGCAAACGCGATCTTCCAGGCACCACCCTTATGGCCCGCGTCCCCGCCATTACCACGGCGCTTGACAATGATGATCTCACTGGCAACAGCGTCTTCACTTCCTAAGGACATGTCTGGGGCGCCTCGAGGCTATGGATCCATTCGGTGATCCGCGTTGCGAATGTCGTAGATTGAACGCGAACTCTTAACTCTGCGGCAGTTTCATCAATGACTGCATTCAATTGAACCGCAGCCGTAAAGTTGCTGCAAAAACCATCAATCAAAGCGCTTGGTCCTGTGAGCTCGATCGCAATGGTCTCCGTGTCGTTGATCATGTCCTCAACGGACTTCGCCAACTCTTCGACTGCCTCTTTCTGGATCGTCCTACCAATAAAGGATTGCAAGACCGCAGCCGCCTGTTCGGAGAGTTCATTGCGAAGGGCATCAAGCTGTTGGGCCATTGAGCCGGCGAGCCTTACCCCCGCCGCAGCTTCCCATTCTGACTTTGCGACGTCGAGTTCCGCCGTCCAGCTGGCATAGCGCTCTTGCATCTCAACCTCATGCTTGGAGGATGCAGCCGCCAGGCCTGAAGCGTAGCCCTCGTCTCGAGCCGCCTTGAGATCGTCTGGCCCGATGGTATGGATTGGTGGTTGAAGCTCAGGAACCTGAGTCTTCACCAACGCGAGTACGTCACCCGGCTCGACAGGATCATCAGAACTACGGACCTCTTCCAGCAGCTTAGAAGCTGGTGCGAAAATCATGCTTCAACCCCTTTGCGTATCCATTGCTTCAGAATGGCAACAACTTGCGCTTCCTCTGTTTCGACAAGTTGCTCTAGTCGTTCCTGCGCAGTCAGTTCAACGTCAGGATCTGCCCCATTCAGCAAAGCCGTTTCGGCCTCGTCGGCTGTGGCGACCTCAAGTGCAGCTGTTGGATTAGAAGCAATCTCTGTGTCAGACCCACCCACTCCGGCGGCACCAGCAGGGAGGGCTTCTTGTGACAGCACACCCACGGTCGGCCGAACCGCAAACCAGATGATCAAAAACACAATCGCGAGCGCCACGGCCGCATTGATGAGGGTCCCAGTGTGACGTAGCAAATGACCTGTAATTCCCAGACCTGGGACAGGGCTCAGCTGGGCGTTTCCGGGAAGAAAATCAACTGCAGCAATTTCAATAAGATCACCGCGCTCTGCCGAGAGGCCAGTCGCTGCTGTGACCAGTCGCTTCAAACGTTCGATTTGCGAAGCGATAGCTTCATCACTCGCCCCAGCTCCCAAGCCTTCAATCAGTCGCTTCTTGTTGATCAAGACTGCAATCGTCAGACCATCAATGCGATAGCCGTTGCTAACTGTTTGAACAGTCCGCGAATTCAGCTCGTAGTTTGTCAACTCTTCGCGACGTTCCTCTTGCCGCTTGCTCTGATCACCACCAGCCTCGTCACCTTCTTCTTCCGGCACATTCTGGTCAACGCCGACCGCAGGAGCACCACTCCGGTTCTCCGTCGTTCCTTCTTGTTTGACAACACGCACCGACCGCTCGACACGCGACTTCGGATCAAACGTTTGCTCGCTTACTTCTCGCTTGTCCGTATTGATACGCGCAGACACGCTGACCTGGTAGTTTCCGATACCGAGGTAAGGTGCCAAGGTGCGCTCCGCGCTGCCCTGAAGCTTGTCGCTGACACTTTTTTCCAGCGCCAGCATGTTCTGAGGCGCGCGAGTCTTGGAACTCCCAGCAGCAGCCAGAACAGTGCCCTCGGTACTCAGAACAGAAATCTGCTCAAGCTTCATGCCTGGAACTGCTGCAGCGACGATGTACCGAATGGCTTGAGTACCGTCGAACCCACCGCGATTTCCGATGAGCCGAACAACAACCGAGGCTGAGGGAGGACTTTGCTTACGGCGGAAGGAACCGGAAACAGGCAAGACCAGATGCACACGCGCGGCCTGGATACCTTGCATCGACTGAACGGTTCGCGCGATCTCGCCCTCAAGCGCTCGAACCCTGGTCACTTCTTGCATAAACGACGTTAGACCCATCGACCCGAGCTGATCAAAAAGCTCGTAACCACTAGACGATCCGCTTGGCAGTTGCTGCTGTGCAAGCAACGCCCGAGCTCGCGCCGCCGCTCCATAAGGAACCAGTATGCTGGTCCCTTCCGGATTAACATCAAACGGTATCCGCGCACCCTCCAGCGCAGTCACCATTCGGCCGACATCTTGGGCCTCAAGACCGGTGTAGAGCACCTCCATAGTTGGTCGGCTGAGATAATAGGTCCCAACACCAACAGCTAGAAACGCGAAAAACCCGACCAACCCAAGCGTGATGAGCCGCTGGGCGCCGAGTTGCTTTAAATTCTCTGAGAGCTTTAAGACCTGCGCTCGGTCGAGGAGTGTAGACACACAAAATTGCCCCAAATTGCCATGAGCCACAACTTGGGAAAGTAAGCTTGCGTGAAAGTTGCCTGATGCAGATCTCAAACAAGAATGGGTCACGCTGGGAGTAAGCGTGACCCTTCTGCACTAAGTCCGTTGGGATTGGTCGGGAGCTAGACCTAGCGGAACAGTGACAGAATGTTCTGCGCCGAAGAATTGGCGATTGAAAGTGCTTGGATACCAAGCTGTTGCTGAACCTGCAGCGCCTGCAAACGAGTCGATTCCTCGTTCATGTCAGCATCAACCAGGCTGGAGATGCCCCGATCAATCGAATCCATCAGAGCGCCGACGAAGTCTTGTTGCAGATCAACACGCTTCTTGGACGAACCAAGATCGGTTGCAGCGGTTGTCATTTCCTGAATGGATGAATCCACTGCGGAAATGAAATCATCGATTTGAGCATCAGTTGCGCTGCTCACATCGATTTCACTTGTGCCGTCGAATGAGGCAACAACGATGCCACCCGTATCGGTACCGGCAACAATGCCACCAGCAACCGCAGTTGCTTCAGTAGAAGCAGTTGCTTCAGCACTGGTGTAACGCTGCGAACCGAGGATACCCAACTGGCTTGCAGTCGCATCTCCAGATCCAGCGGCACCACCTTGACCATCAGTGTTGGCGTTAAAGAGATAGGTATCTGAGACATCGATCGAGATCGTGCCAACCGACACGCCGTTTTCATCACGTGTGAAGGAGGATACGATGTTCTCGGTGTCCGAATAGCTGTACGTACCAGCACCATCTTGGCCGTTGTCGACCGACAACCAGTTTTCGCCGGTGAAAGATGCGGATGATGCCACGGAACGGAGTTGATCCTGAAGCGCATCGATTTCGCTCTGCACCTTCTCACGATCGACACCAGGCTCACGAGCTGCAAC
>JBCBRD010000102.1:0-11282 GCA_039819885.1 Pseudomonadota bacterium | reverse complement strand
CCCGACCACCAGGACGAACGGTCCGATCGATCTGTGTCCACAAGTCGGTGAGCTGCTCGTCCGTCATCCAATCCTGCTTGGCCGAGATACCATGCTGGTAGGATTGGCTCCGCCGGATGGCGGGACGGTGCTTGAAGTGGGCTGTGATACCGGTAGATGCCGTCCATATGGCTGGCGGCATTATCACCCACTGCGTCGCTCAAAACCCGTCTCCACGCGTCGTATTACGCCTTGCGCGTATAAAGGTGGAAACCACCATAGATTGATGACCGATCCTTGATCGTCATCTGTTTCCCGAACTCCGCATCGTAGTCAAACCGGTTCAGGATTTCGTCGGGTATATGACCTGGCAAAATCGTCTCTTCTCCGGCTGTCCTAAAGATAACCCGACCACCAGGACGAACGGTCCGATCGATCTGTGTCCACAAGTCGGTGAGCTGCTCGTCCGTCATCCAATCCTGCGCATCCAGCAGTACATAACAGTCGCGGGACTGTGGAAGCTGCTGCCCCAGATGCTCCGTGAATGACGCGTGCACGACCGTGATGTTCTTCGCACGATCGCGAAGCTTCTCGTAGTGTTCGCGTTGCAGATACGGCGGCAAAGGACCGGACCCGCCACTGGCATAGCGTCGTCCAAAGGCCTGCCATGCGAAGTAGTTGTCCTGCAGATCGAATTCACATGCGAGCCGTTCGAGCCTCTGGCGGAGGACTTCCGCCATGTGGTTTTCATTCCCCTTAAGCGCTTCGTACTGTGACGGTGGAATACCCAAACCGAACAATGCGGATGGTTTCGAAATCAGCCAGCGGATGTGGCGCTTCTCGAAAAGCGGCGCAAGCTCTCGATCAAAGATCTGGCGCTGCTCCTCCCGTGTCTTGGCACGCAGAATGTTTCGCGGATTGCGCCCATGCATCCGAGCCAACAGGTGGCTCGCCCCGATGAATGTGCCCAACAACCCATGGCGGTATAGGTTCTTCCCAAAGTATCCGACCCGGCGACGCCCCAGGCGATCGCGCGACTCCCAGTACTTCCGTGTGTCCTCGTCCAGATGTTCCTGAAGATGCGTGAAGTAAGCCCGCACGTTTTCGGATGCATCGGCCTCGGCGAAAAATCGGTGAAAAGCCGCATAATTCGGCAAGTGCTGTGCCGCTGTCAGTTTCAGTTTATTCAGAGCAATATGCGCGGGGTTGAGATCGATTGCGGTCACGTGGACATCCGCGGCCGTCAAATAACTCAAAATGTTGCACCCGCCGGACGCAATGGCGGTGATGTTCTCACCATCCTTCAGATCGAGCGCTTCGAGGTCGACAACGGGGTCTTCCCAGATCTGCGGATAAACCATCCCCGAGAATGCGAGTGTAAACAGGCGCTCCTGCACACCTTTCCGAGACATCGGTTTGTGGCGATGCACAGCGCTGCGGAGCCGCTGGTTGCGCGCCGTCTGTTCTGTATCAACCGTTGCCTGTGAGGCGTCATGCATCGAAGCCATTGCTCCCCCGGAGGTTCTTTTCTTTTGCGTTGATGGTTTGCACCGGACGTTTGCGCAACACAATTGCCATAGGGCATGGCTACAACATTGCCACAACTGCACGTGTGTACAGCATACACATATGACAAGCCCAACGTTGGGCAACACTACGTTTTGCGCAAACCCCAAAAAGGTCACGCAACGCCGTGATAAAACACATTATGGCGCGAACCAAACGTTATCTATCACGTATGCCGTTGAACACAGCCACCATGGCTCAAGGTGCCGCAGGTCGAAGAAGCGCCACAGCTCTTGAGCAAATCACCTGACACAATATTCGACAGGCAGGTCACCACAATGAGCGAAGCGGGCTCAGACAGTTATGTATCCCAGGCTTTGGCACTTGTTGAGCAGCATATCGCACTAACTGAACCTATTGTATTCTTTCTAGGATTCGGTGAGAGCATCGCACTCATATCGCTGTTCATTCCCTCGACCGTCCTGTTTTTGGGGATCGGCGGTCTTCATGCCGCGGCGGGCGGAGACTTTTGGTTTGTCTGGTTGGCGGGCGCCTCAGGAGCCTTCCTCGGCGATATCGTATCTTTCACATTTGGCCGCTACTTCCGAAAAGACATTCGCCACGTCTGGCCATTAAGCCAGAACCCCCAATGGTATGTGATGTCACGGCTATTCACGCGCCGACGCGGCATCTTGGGGATTATCGTCTCAAAGTTCCTTGGCGCCTTTAGACCGTTCATACCCGTGGTTGCAGGCGCGACGGGTATGCGTTGGTCAGCATTCTTAATCGCCAGCCCCATTTCCTGCCTACTGTGGGCCGGAGCCTTCCTGTCGCCTGGTTACGGCGCCAACTGGCTCATAAGCTGACCAAACCTACCGATAGCGGGCCAAAGCCTTGCATCCGCGAGACGACATGAGTAGTGTCCGCGCTTCACTCTCATGTTCGTTCAAAAATTCCGGGTATGGCCCAGCGCTGAGACCCGACATCGCAAGGATGATCGCGCCATGGCGTCACGCACAGCTCGCAAAGTCGAAATCCGCAAGAAAAAAGCAAAACGCCGCATTGATCGCCCAAATCAAAGCCGCATCCAAGGCAACACCGCTGGCGCGCGCACCATGCTACGCAAGGAAGCCATGAAACGTCAGGGGCGTGAGCCTGTTGCGACTGCCGCCGAATAATCAGGCGAAGCACACTCCGAAGCTCTAACAACACCTGTGTCGTGTCCTACAGCACGCGCATCCCCCGTGTCATCAGATGACCCACATGGGTCTTTTTCCCTTGGGCAGTGCGATAACGCTCCGACCGATCTCGCGCGCGGCACGCCGCTGAATTGGACTGAGGCACGTTACTTCAGCCAACAAAAGTCAGCCCTACAAGCGCGGGCTGGTCTTCGGTGATGACAAAGACCGGTACAGACTGCATCCGCCCAGCCATCTTACCCTTCGCTTCAAAGACGCTGCTAAACCGCTCAGCTTCAGTTTCACCAAAGGTGCGAGCCCACGACTGGGCAACACTTCCGCACAGGTACACACCACCCCACGCACCGTGCGCGACAACCAAATCACCAGCCACGCGGGCCAAAAGATCTGAAAAAATCTGGATGGATCGAGAGGCCGATTGATCATCTGATTGTGCATGGCCTGACTGGAGGACTGACTGAGCAGTCACATCAGATCTCGGAACACTCGCTTTCAGATCCCAGGTTGCAACCTCGCGATAAAGGTCCACCAGTCCAGCCCCAGACAGAATACTCTCGACGACTGGGAAGTCGGCAACCAAGCGATCTTCATCCGGCATCTTCGAAGCAAATGTCATATGGCCCGCTTCCGTCGCCGTCGCGGTCCACCCGTCTTTCCCAATCGGTACGGCACAAGCCGCACCAAACCCTGTCCCAACGTTGATCGCAAGCATCGGCTTGCGAACTGGTCCTTGCAGGCGATGTCCGAATGGCGCGAGCTGATCACCAGACAAATGCGGCAGAGCGAGCGCAACTGCTTCAAGGTCGTTGAACAATCCAACCGAACAGTTCTTGCCGCCAGAGCGCGCCAAAACCTTGGTAACCTCATCACTGACGATACGCCATGGCGAATTGGTCAACGCAACGACGTCGCCTTCAACGGGCCCAGCCGCCGCTATCCGGGCTTCAGAAACGCAATCAACTTGCTGGTCCCGCAGGTACGCAGACAACGCGCCATCGAATGTCGGATGATCGCTCGCGCGGCAAACGCGAACATCGCGAATGACCCCAGGCGCGTCACTCAACGCAAACCGCGCATTGGTGCCGCCAACATCGGCAACAAGAACGGCAGCAGTCCCCGCATCGGTCATGCAGCATCAGCTCCAGCATCTCGCAGGGCTGTCAAAAACGTTTCACGCCAATTCTGGACATCATTCTCACGCACTCGCGCAATTAACGCTTCGTATCGCTCATGACGCTCCTCTTTGCGCATCGTCAAAGCCTTCTGAAGAGCCAACGCAACTTCCTCATTGTCGTAAGGGTTGACGAGTACCGCTTCGACGAGATCCTCCGCTGCCCCGGCAAATCGCGACAGGACCAGCACGCCTGGATCATCGGGGTCTTGGGCCGCGATGTACTCCTTGGCGACAAGGTTCATGCCATCGCGCAACGGCGTCACAAGTCCGACCCGGCTTCCCCGGAAAAGTGCCGCCAGCGTATCGCGCGGCATTGCACGGTGGATGTAGCGCACCGGCGTCCAATCGAAGTCGCCAAACTCACCATTAATGGCGCCCGATAGTCCCTCAAGTTCTTCACGAATATCGGAGTAGGCAGCAACATCTTCTCGCGTGGGTGGCGAAATCTGCATCATCGTCACGGCTTTTCGGTTTTCTGGATAGAGTTCCAGCAACCGATGAAAAGCGCGCAGACGATCTGGCAGACCCTTCGTATAATCGAGGCGGTCAACGCCAATGACATGAGAGCGCGCCATGCTGCGTCGCTGCAATCGCTCGATCTGCTCGTCAGCTTTCTCAGTAAACGCCATGGCGTGAAACGCATCGGTGTCAATCCCGATTGGAAATGCCTTCACGATTGTCGTGCCGCCAAACGCCGACACGCGGTCACCATCAACCTCTTCACCACCCACATGCTCTGTGATGTAGCGGCGGAAGTTCCCAGTATCGACACTCGTTTGGAAACCGACCAGATCATAGGAGAATAGTGCGCGTGCCAACCATTCTTGCTCTGGCACAGCAAGGAAAATGTCAGGCGGTGGAAATGGAATATGCAGGAAGAACCCAATGCGCTGTCGCACGCCAAGTGCACGAAGCTCAGCCGCAAGCGGGATCAAATGATAGTCATGCACCCAGATAATATCGTCAGGTTCGAGAAGGGCTGCGAGTGATTGTGCAAACTGTTGGTTCACGCGCCGGTAGCCGTCAATCGACTTGGCATCAATCCGGCCAAGGTCCAACCGATAGTGAAAAGACGGCCACAGAACATTGTTGGAAAAACCAACATAGTATTCATCGTAGTCGCGTTGGGAGAGAGGGATCGTCGCCGTTCGCACATTGCCGTGCTTGGCTATCGAGATCCCAGGCTGTTTTTCGTCATCGCCTAGGACCGTACCGTCCCACCCGAACCACAACCCCTGCCGCTCGTTCAATGCATCCGTCAGTGCAACGGCGAGACCACCGGATTGAACCGCCTTTTCGACATCCGCCACACGATTAGATGCGACGATCAAACGGCTCATGTTGCGCTCTCCCAACTTTGCGACAGGCGGACAGCACCGTTAATGATCCCGACCATCGAATACGTCTGGGGGAAGTTACCCCACAAGGCGTTATCTTCAAAAGCCGTGTCTTCCGACATCAAACCGAGCGGATTGCGAACCGCCAACAAGTCCTCAAACAACTCGCGCGCCCGTTCCTTCTCGCCCATCTTCGCCAAGGCATCGACCCGCCAGAACGCGCAGATGTTAAAGGTCGTCTCAGGTACGCCAAAGTCATCAGCCTCCTCATAGCGCATCATGAACGGTCCGCGTCCGAGCGTTTTTTCCATTTGCGTAACAGTCGAAACATACCGCGGGTCTTTGGCATCGATGAACCCAACTTCACTCATCAGCAGGACGCTGGCATCTAACGTAGACCCACCAAAACTCTCAACAAACGCCTGACGCTTTTCAGACCAGGCATTCTCAAGGATCGCAGCTTTGATTTTGGCTGCACGATCAAACCAGTACGTAGCGCGATCCGACAAACCCAAATGCGCGGCGATCTTTGCAAGCCGATCACAACCCGCCCAGCACATGAGGGACGACGAGGTATGAATGCGCGCGCGCGACCTCAGTTCCCAGATCCCGGCATCGGGTTGATCATGCAGTCGATACGACATCTCGCCCAACGCCTCTAGGCGTTGAAACTCAGCCTGCCCGACCTTCAAGAACAAACGCTTGTCGAAAAACGCCTGCGAGGCGCCAAGCACGATGTTCCCATAGGTGTCGTGCTGATCATGTTCATGCGCCTGGTTGCCGATCCGCACTGGTCCCATACCGTTGTAACCGGGTAGGTGGTCGGCAATAGACTCAGTCAGTTCAGCCTCCAGACCAATCCCGTACACGGGCTGGATCTTCTGCCCCTCACTCGTTGCAACGATGTTCATGATCCAGCGAACGTAGTTTTCCATCGTGCGCACAGCCGCCAGCGAATTCAAAGCGCGCACGACAAAATAGGCATCGCGCACCCAACAGAACCGATAGTCCCAGTTCCGCCCCGAATGCGCCGCCTCAGGCACACTGGTCGTCATCGCTGCAATCACAGCGCCTGTCGGCTCATAGCTGCAAAGCTTCAGTGTGATTGCCGCGCGAGTGACAGCTTCCTGCCACTCGAACGGCACAGCCAATCGGTGTGCCCAACTCCGCCAGTACGAGGTCGTACGTTCCTCGAACGTCTTGGCCGTCTCACTGGCACCGTCGCTCAACGTTTCATCCGGGCCAAACACCAGATTGATTTCTTCATCGAGAATAAACGGCGTCTCGTTGCGCACGTAGTCAATGGCGGCATCCGTCGTCAGGCGAAGCGTTTGTCCATCTCCACAATAGCGGATGTGGTTTGAACCAAACGTCTGTTTGGGAACCGTTGCACCATTATCAAATCGCGGGCGGACCTTGATGCGAACCCTTGGACTACCAGACAGCGGGCGGACCCGACGAACAAGCATCTGCGGGCGAAACGACCGATTGCGCCACTTAAAGCGTGGGATGAAATCAATGATCTCGATCTCTCCGCTGGCACCTTTCAAAACCGTCCTTAAGACAGCAGTGTTCGGTAGGTATTCCTGCGAACTTGTAACAAGATCCTCAAGTTCAATCGCAAACACACCTGCATCAGGGTCTTCACCACCATCACTTAAAAGACTGTGAAAAACCGGATCACCGTCAAAGCGTGGCAGACAGCACCAAACCACACGGCCCGTCGGCTCAACCAGAGCCCCAATACAGCAGTTCCCGATCAGCCCCAGGTTCAAATTGCTTGGCTTCCGCGTGCTCACGTGTGTGTCTCCCCCGACAAAGATTGCGCGCTTTTCTCAAGCCACGTCAAAAAGGCAGCTGTACTTTCAACCCGCGTTTTCGCGGCGGTGTCACCATCGCCCACCTTGATAGTCAGTCCTCCCATGGCGTTGACGCGCTCAAACGCATCTTCGTCCGTCACATCATCACCGGCAAAAACCGGCACGCGACCACGAAACGGGGCTTCCGACATGAAGTCCACAACCGCCGTTCCCTTGTTGGTGCCAGCAGGCTTCGCCTCCAACACCATCTTGCCCCGCTTCAATTCAATATCCGGATATCGATCAACGAGAGCACCCATGGTCTCGATGCAGGACGTCTCTAGCTCTGGTCGGCCCCGATAGTGCAATGCCAAGCTAACCCCTTTGCGTTCCAACAGCAGTCCCGGCTCCATGCGCGTCAGCTCAACCAGTTGTTTGCTGGCTTCTGCAATGAAGGCTGAGTTCTCCGGCATCGTGAGCACCTGGCCTTGAGCGTTCCGGCGCATCAGGCCGTGAACGCCTGCAACTGGCAAAGTGAGGGGGGACAGCATCGTATCAACGAAGTCAATTTCTCGCCCGGTAACAATGGCCACGGCACCAGTTGTGATGTCATTGAGACATTCCAACGTGTCACGCGTGGTACCCAACAACTCAACCGCATCGGGCCGCTCAGCGATCTCGACGAGTGTTCCATCGAAATCGAGGAAAACCGCAACATGGGATGAATCGAGAATATCCGGGTAGGTCATGGGGCCGTGTACGGTGAGTTCGAATCAAAGATCAACCCAAATGAACCACAACAGCCGGTACCGGGCGATGATTAAAAACCAATCACTTTGTGATCGATCATAGGAATTCTGCGACCTAACCCCTCATGATTGCCACCACAGCCCGCCCACCGGCTGGTAAACACCACGTAACTGGGCGAGTGTAGCACCTCAAGGACCACTGCAACCCAGGCCCAAGCAACTGCCGCGTTTGAACGACCGCTAGAGATTGAGACGACATTCATGCATCACTCCGCGGACATCCTCCACGACGTCATCATCTTTCTCGTCGCCGCCGGCCTGCTCGTTCCAATCATTCAGCGATTTGCAATCAGCCCGGTCCTCGCCTTCATCGTCATCGGTTTGTTCATCGGTCCCTTCGGATTGGGTAGCCTGTCCGACGACTACCCCTGGCTCTCGGGCCTCGTGATCACCAACCTTGACGGCGTACAAACGTTTGCGGAACTAGGCGTCGTCTTCTTGCTTTTCATGATCGGGATGGAACTCTCGATTGAGCGCTTGATCTCAATGCGCGTACTCGTTTTTGGACTAGGCGGGCTGCAGGTCCTTCTCACCAGCATCGCCATCGGCTCTATTGCCTACGCCTTCGGCAACACACCTGAAGCATCAATCGTCATCGGCGCATGCCTCGCACTGTCATCAACAGCCATCGTGATGCAGCTTTTGATCGAGAGCCACCGCCTCGCCACGCCAACAGGGCGAAAAAGTTTTTCAATCCTTTTGTTCCAGGATCTGGCCGTCGTACCCATTCTGTTTCTCACCGGCATTTTTGGTGAAACAGGCAACAGCAGCATGATCGCTGGCTTAGGGCTCGCGCTGGTCAAGGCGGCCGCCGTTATTGGGCTCATCTTCCTGATCGGACGCCTCGTTATTCGCCCGATCTTTCACTTTGTTGGTGCTGCAAAAAGCCGTGAATTGTTCATGGCCATGGTCCTGCTCGCCATCATCGGAACTGCGGTACTAACAGAACAAGCCGGGCTTTCTCTCGCACTCGGCGCATTTCTGGCAGGCCTACTACTCGCCGAAACCGAATATCGCCATCAGATCGAAGTCGATGTGGAGCCATTCAAAGGGCTCCTCCTCGGTTTGTTCTTTATGTCTGTCGGCATGAGCCTGGACCTCAGCGCCGTCCTCAACGACCCCATCCGCATCGTCGCATCTGTCATTGGCCTGTTCATTTTGAAGTCGACGATCATCTATGCACTGGCGCGCCTCTTCGGTGTTGCAAACCCGGTCGCGACAGAAACGGCCCTTCTCCTGGGACAAGGCGGAGAATTCGCCTTCGTCGTACTTTCAGTGGCACTCACGCTCAACGTCGTACCAAAAGACACCGCGCAGTTTATTCTGATTGTTGCCGCTCTATCGATGCTGGTCACACCTGTTGTGGCGCGCTTCGCCAAGTGGATGAACGCGAAACTCACGCCACCAGACGACCCGGCAGCCACTCACAATCTCACACCTCCAGATCCCACCGGCGATGAGTTGGACGGGCACATCATTGTGGCGGGTTACGGCCGCGTTGGTCAGCTACTTGGTTCACTCCTAGACAACCAGCGTATCCCCTATGTCGGACTAGACCTCGATATCGCAACTGTTTCGAAGTATCGAAATCTTGACTGTCCCATTTATTTTGGGAACGCCCACCGACCTGAGATCTTGAACAAGCTCAACATCAACAACGCATCTGCATTCGTCGTCACGATGGACAATCACGAGGCAGCAGCGGAGATCGTAAAGTCCGTGCGCGCTGGGTATCCGAACCTGCCCATCATCGTGCGGGCAAGAGATAAGGAACACGCGCTCGAACTGCTGGACAACGGCGCAACGTCGGTTGTGCCCGAAACAGTCGAGGCGAGCTTAGACCTCGCCGAAGTTGTGTTTGGCAAAGTCGGCATAGGCGCAGAAACCGCCCGTCAGATCGTCGCCGACCGCCGACAAATCGAACGCGCCGCCCTCACACTATGAGACACCGCAAACAGGCGACTGTTCCAATCTGAGCAACCAGCCGGGGACACGCTCTAAGCGTCGTCCTCAATCCCCAGTTTCTTGCGAACGATCTGCTGAACAGCTTTGGGATTGGCCTTGCCACCCGTTGCCTTCATCACCTGACCAACAAAGAACCCGGCAAGCGACGGTTTCACTTTGGCTTTCTCGACTTGAGCCGGATTGGCCGCAATCACTTCATCGACCGCCTTCTCAATGGCGCCCATGTCTGTGACTTGCTTCATGCCGCGTTTTTCAACGATCTCGGCTGGGTCTCCCCCTTCCGTCCAGACGATCTCGAACAAATCCTTGCCGATCTTACCAGAAATCGTGTCTTCGCCGATCAGGTTCACAAGGCTTGCAAGCTGAGCAGCCGAAACCGGCGCATCTGCAATATCGACAGACTCTTTATTGAGGCGACCGAACAGTTCGTTGATCACCCAATTCGCTGCTTGCTTGCCATCGCGCTTCGCATTGTTGAGTTCGCCAATCACAGCCTCAAAATAATCAGCCGAGGCCTGCTCTGCTACCAACACACCAGCGTCATAGGCGGACAGTCCATAGTCACCAATCAACCGCGCCTTCTTCTCATCGGGTAGCTCAGGAAGTGTTGACTTCAATGCATCAACAAACGCCTGGTCAAACTCAAGCGGCAAAAGATCGGGATCAGGAAAATAGCGATAGTCATGCGCTTCTTCTTTCGACCGCATGGCTCGCGTCTGACCGCTTTTGACATCAAACAAACGTGTTTGTTGATCAATCGACCCACCATCTTCGATGATGTCGATTTGCCGCCGCGCCTCAGCCTCAATCGCCTGCCCAATGAACCGGATCGAGTTGACGTTCTTGATCTCGCAACGCGTGCCGAGATCATCACCCGGCTTGCGCACCGATACGTTCACATCGGCCCGCATCGAACCCTTGTCCATGTCGCCATCGCACGTCCCCAGATACCTCAGGATGGTACGTAGCTTGGTCACGTATGCCTGCGCTTCTTTCGACGACCTCAGATCCGGTCGAGACACAATCTCCATGAGCGCCACCCCGGATCGATTCAAATCGACGTAGGAGTAATCCGGGTGCTGGTCGTGGATCGACTTACCGGCATCTTGCTCCAGATGAAGCCGCTCAATACCCACACGCTTGGTGTCACCATCCACATCGATCTCAACCTCACCCTCACCGACAATCGGGTGCTTGAACTGAGAGATCTGATAACCCTGTGGCAGGTCTGGATAGAAATAGTTTTTGCGATCGAAAACAGAGCGCAGATTGATCGCAGCTTTCAGGCCCAGCCCCGTCCGAACCGCTTGCTTGACACACGCTTCGTTGATCACCGGCAACATCCCAGGCATGGCGGCATCAACGAGTGAAACATGGGAGTTCGGCTCACTGCCAAACGCCGTTGAGGCGCCGGAAAACAACTTGGCTTCTGTGTTGACCTGGGCATGAACCTCCAGTCCGATCACAACCTCCCAGTCACCAGTGGCCCCAGGGATCAAATCGTTTTTATTCAA
>JBCBRD010000101.1:0-11306 GCA_039819885.1 Pseudomonadota bacterium | reverse complement strand
CGCACAGCTGCCGAGATGTTGGCAAAGCAGCAAGACAGCCCAAAAGAGTTCGGTGCAATCATGGGCGAGCTCTACGCCAATCTCGGCTTCCTTGATGATCCGGCGCTGCTAACCGCGCTTGAGGGGCAGGATTTCTCGCTCGGGGATCTGTGCCATGCGCCGCGCACGACCAAGATTTTTCTCAACGTGCCGGCGGAATATCTGTCGCTCTGGGCGCCGTTGCTGCGGCTCTTCTTCACTGTCGCGATGCTCTACAAGGGCAGAGCCCCGCAGGCCGAGCGCATCATGTTGATCGTCGACGAGGCCGGCCAGCTTGGCAAGTTCGAAGCGCTGTTACGCGCCTTCACCTTTGGGCGCGGTGCCGGTGTTCGCGCCTGGGCGATCTTTCAAGATGCAGGTCAGATCATCCGCAATTTTGGCGGGCCGGCGCTGCAGGGCTTCATGGGCTCGGCCCAGATGCGTCAGTTCTTCGGCGTGCGCGATTACCAGACTGCGGAACTGGTCTCCAACATGCTGGGATCGCAAACGCTATCCTATGATGAGCCCGTCATGCAGGACGAGGCGCGCCGGCAAAAGCAAAACGCGATCCTTGGCTTCATTAACGGGACACACGACCCGTTCGGCGCTGCCTTCGATATCGCGCATTACGAGCGCAAGTCGAAGCACCGCACAAAGCAGCGCAGGCTCTTGATGACACCTGACGAGGTTCTGGCACTTCCCGAAGACAAGCAGATCCTTTTCATCTCCGGAAAAAACTTGCGACCCGTGTTGGCCGAAAAATACGCCTATTTCACCAGACCTGAGATGGCGGGACGCTTCCTTCCCAACCCCTATCATCCGCCGCTCGATCGTGTGCGCATTGCCATGCGGCGCGGCTCTGAAATGCGTGCCGTCATCCGCGAGCGCGTGCCGCACGCCTATCGAAGTTTCCCCCAACATCATGATGGATTGTGGGCATATGTGGAAGGATACAAACCCTAACCAAGGAGGCCTTATGGCACGAAACGATGACTATACTGACGAGCGACGCAACACACGCGAGCCGGATCATGACAACGAAAAGGACGCATCACGCCGTCCGAGCTTCATCGCGTATCAGGTGCGTGAGGGGGATGACCGCAAGGCGTTCTTCAATCGCGTCGGCGCGGTGTTTCCCCACAAAGACGGAAAAGGCCATGACGTCCTTTTGGACGCATTACCGGTCAATGGCCGCGTCACACTGCGCACCCCTCAAGAACGCCTTCAGGACAGCCGGGATGACAACCGGAAGTCTGGAAGCCGCAGCCAAAGCCGTAGCAGAGATGAAGGACCCAGCTTCGAGCGATGACAATCCCAACCGGTCCGCCCGGCGGCGATCCAAGAATCGCAACCAAAGCTGAGCTTGACCATAAAAAAGCATCCCGGCTCGCGCCGCAGGCCGGGATGCATCTTTCTCCTCCCGGCATCGATGCCACATCCCTCCGGCGCCAACTCCAAACGCAGCATGAAGCCCGCATCAAACACCTCGAAGACCGCCTGAGCGCAGCTGGTCGACAGATCAGAACAGGGTTGGCCAAGGGCCTCGTTGCTGGTCGCGCCAAATCAGAGTTCTCGCACAGCCGGTGATACGGTGATGACAGCAAGCAGGAGCGCAATTGGTTCGGTTGCGCCCTTTTTTATTGCAGGCATCATCGACCGAAATCGGGACCATCCCGGCTGCGTGAGCGTGACGGCGCACGGCGCTCGCGCAGCGCCTTGAGGCGGCCTTGCGCGGATGGCCGGTTAGTATGAGTCTTTGCCGGCGGTTTTGGTGCGGACTTTGCCGGCACGGATTCCGCAGGTCGAGCGAAAGCCTTCTTCAAGCGTTCAGGCTGATGCTGCTTGCGCTCATCACGAAGCTTCAAGAGCAGTTGCGCGTGGTCGCGGCGCACCGCCAGGATCTCACGTTGCAAGCGTTGCCGCTCGGCAAGCTGCTGGCTGATCAGCGTCTCGGTTTGCTGACGATCCCGGAGCAGCGCCTGATAGGCTTCTGCCGTGTTTTGCTGGCGGATTTTTTCAACCTTGCCGGTCAGGCGTTGCCAGATTCCGACGACACCCTTTTGCAGTCGTAAAGCGCGCTCGGCTTGTTCATCGCGCCAACGCTGTTCCTGACGCTCGGAAAGTAGAGACCGCTCATCGCGGTGGTGACTTGTGATGCCCTGGCGCCATTTTTCCAGCGGCCTTATGCTCGTAGCGAATTGCGAGCGGGCTTCTTCGATATGGCGTTTTACAGATTCCCGCATCTGCAGCGCCATTTGCTGTTTCGCCGTCTCAACATCCGGCAATTCTTTGGCCTCACCCAACCGGGCGCGGACATCCTTGGCCTTCACACCGGCATAGCGCGCGATGGAGAGCACCGCTCCGTCATGCGTGACGGCCACGTGGCCACGCCGATCGCCTTTGGCGAGCGTCATGCCGCGCTCTTCCAAGGCATGCGCAAAAGCACGTCTGGAATCGGAGGCCGCCCAGCATTCGGCCATCATCTCTTGGAGGTTGCGGGTGTGCAGGCCTTGCCGTTTGGCTTGCTGCCATTCGGCGAGCGTGAAGTTCCTCGGATCGCGCTCCTTGGAGTTCATCAGCCCACGCGGCAGTTTCCAGCCCTGTTCGAGATAGACTTCCCGGCTGAGATCCCGGCATTTGGCTTTGAAGTGGGAGAGGTTCTGCGCCGTCATCGTGTCCGCGTTGATGCGTGACCAGACGCAATGGGCATGTCGGCGGCCCTCTTTCTCATGAAAGACGATGATGCGCGGCTGGCCTATCAGCTTGTTGCGCTCTTCCAGCCGGTTGATCGTGTTTTCGAAGGTCTTGATGTCGACGCGCTCATCCTGCGGCGGATTAAATGAGACCGAAAACAGGAACTGCTTGCAACGCGTGCCCTTGCTGACCGCATAGGCTTCCTTCAGCGCGCCAACGACATCATCGGAGACAAAGCCGCGCATCTCATGCACGGCAACATGCTCGTTCTCGTCCGATCGGAGCAAGTGGAGACCGAGCTGCTTGCCGCCGCCGCGTTGTGATGCCTTGATGATCACGACGTCAGCGCTCCTTGATCCGGAGCGCCTGCATCAAGAGTGACTTCATCTCGGCAATGTCGGCGCTGGCGGTCCGGAGTGCGTCGCGCGTCTCGTGGTCCATCACAAGCTCACGCTCTTCAGCGGCAGCAGCAATTCTGCGTAAGCTCGAAGCAATCCCTGACTGACCAAGTTTTGCCAGGACCTGCGAGGGAGGCAAGGTCGAACCCAAAATTCCGCGTTGCTGCCAATTATCGGATTGCGTAGGATCGTCATGGAAGATGCGCGATCGAATATATGGGCCCATGCCCTGCGATCCTGCAGCGCGCTTCAGAGCACGGCGCTCAGCTTCGGTGACGCGCAAGGAAATCATGATGTTGCGAGATTTTGCAGGCATGATGACACACTACCGGTCGCCTCTGCCGCAGCCGGGTGGAAGTGACTATCAGCACTTTTGTTTCCGTTCACGTCGTATGGTATGATTTTGAGATAAAGAACCGTTCACGCACCAAGCTGTTAGTTCTCATCCTGGCTTGCATGGCTGTGATCGGCTTAGCTGCCGTGTCGCTAGTGCCGTCTCGCCTCCAAGCCTCTGATGCTGCCACGGTCTCCGAGGCGCAGAAGATGCTGAGTGATTTAGGGTATGACGTTGGGCCAGCCTCCTGCTCCTTCAAGATCGCGATGATCTGCTCTTCAGTGAACCGTGACTTCCGCATCGTCCGTCTCCTTCCTCAGGTGATCGGACTCTACTCAAAACTGGATGGAAGTTCGGGCTCAGGTCACATCCATCTCCTTCTTGCGGTGATGGACTCTACCTAAATCTGGACGAGTTTGCGGGGCTCAGGTCAGTCGCCACAGCAGCGAAAATACTTGTTGATAGCCAAGTCCAGACACTTTAATTACTGAAGATATAGTCAAGCACTTTCCTGATACGGAAAACGCAGCGCGGACATTTTTGAGGTTGCAAATGGTTTGCTGGATCAATCCTACTGTTAACCCCTTAGACAGATCAAACATAGAGTCTTCTCTTTGGATATTCGGGCGCGGCATGCTTTCTACTTTCGTACGCTACATTATCGTAACCGTGTTTGCTGCCACAACTCTCTCCAATTACACTTTTGCAGACAGTAACACAAAAACCCTCCAAGAGTTTCCCGCCAACCAGTTTGGCCAAGTTGTACTTCACAAAACAGACACAATAAGACAATTCTTGAAGCGATCTGAATTCATTAGTCTTCACACCTATCCACCCTTAGGAGGCTTGAGGAAATTAACACTTCCCATTGGGAGATTGGAGGCATTAAGAAATTCAAAGGTAATGCATGTATGCACGGCCTTTTTGATTTCTAATCAGCACATCCTTACCAACGAACACTGCGTGAGAGGCAAGCCGAAAGGAATGCTATTCCGTTACGACTATACTTTTGTAGGTGAAGGTGCAGAAGCCCGAGCTATGGTCATCGACCCAGTCCCACTTGAGCAGAACCAAAAGTTGGACTATGCGATCCTAAAACGAGGCTTTGGAGATCTGCCGACTTCGATCGGCTCGAAGTATGTCAGACTGAGTACTGCAGAACTCGGTCTAGGAGAAGCTGTCCTACTTGTCGGGCATCCTGATGGTATGCCGAAAATGGTGAGCCAACCTAAATCCTGCAACGTTAGAGATGCTATCCCTCGTAAATTAAATCGGATCGACAACCCAGTATATGGCATTGAACTAGGATGCTCTTCTCTTGGCGGGAGTTCAGGTTCTCCGATATTTCAAATACGAACAACGCAAGTGGCTGCAATACTCCATTCCAATACCATGACTGGCAAGAAGAGTTCCAAATCTTTTGCCACCTCTATTCGGAGCATTGCTGCGGTTTCTCCTATCTTGCGGCGAATAATTGCTACTCAGGAAGCCGAATCCAAAGGTTGCTTTCTTTTTAACAACACTGAGTATTGCGGCGGGTCCACAGCGGATCCGATCCGCCCCCCGCCTGGTACTCGGCGATTGATTATACATGCTCCGCATCGAACGAGAGGTTGCATTGGCAATCGCTGTAAAGTGTCTGAGGTTGTGACTGATGGAAGTTATGAATTGGTCTTCCGGCCTGACGGTTCGATTTTTTGGGTTGGCGCTAACAGCACCTTTCCAACAAGCAGTTCATCGATTGATCTCAGTAAGACTGGTGGGATCGGGCGTGCCTCAATTCGCTTTAACCCTACACAATTGAAATTGATAATAACCATTTCAAAACGGAGCCTTCGAATTCGAACCGGGGTAATCCTACGGTTTGGGCCGGACGGACGATGTAGGGTCGAAAAAATAGTCGCGAATAAAAAAGCGCAGAAGATTCGTTTCTCAACAATACCTTTGAAGCCGTTGTATTGTGTGTGGCTCTAATGCCGAGGTTTCGACTTTACCAAGCTTTCGGTGGTGTGTTGCTATTCTTCACAGCGACCTGGAGCATTGCTATAGCCCCAGCATCTCCACAACCTCTAGCAAGAGTTCTCGAGAACAAGACGGTCTCGATATCTCTACTGTATGTTTGGGAAGTCTGTCTCCGCTCGGTCGGAAAACATCAGCTCTGTTCAACCGCAAGCAACAAAGTCTATACGCAGATATATTTTCTCGACGATAATGTTTTTTGGTTTACCGAGCCCGGAACAAATGGAAGCGGGCACGGCGTAGTTCTGCCATCAACAGGCGGGGAAGGCGACTATCGTGACAGCGAACACGGCATAGATGGGAGATATGTCGCCAAGCTGAAAGTCTATAATAACGCTTTTCGATTCACCGGAAAATCCACTCTGTCGGACGGCTCGTTACTCGAAGCATCCTATCACGTAAGCGTTGGGCCGGACTCAAGCTGCAATGCAAAGCTCGAAAACTTCAGAGTAAAACACGGTCCAAACAAGGCCGAAACTGTAAAAAAAACATTCGTTATCTGTCGCATTTTGAACGGACGGTGAAAGGAAAACTGCTACGCGAGCATACGGTCACAAGTGTACGTTGACACTGCCAGAGCCAATACAAAACGGAGGTAGCCCATGATAATGAGTATCGGACAAGCACTGTACACCAAATAAGTGATGCGTACTGTTGCGAGCTATGCTGGGAACACATCGACCGAAGGTAAAATGTCAAACTTCCGGCTGGGTGTTCTATTTCAGAACCATCCGATTGATTCGGTTCCAAACCAAACTAAAATCATCGCAGCATCGTCAGTAACGGCATTTTACAGTAGAACATTTACAATTTACAATGTACTTCTGTCGGCAGCCGGTCGATCTAACGGCGCATCTCTTACGACCGTTAGAATCATATGCCCATCTGATGCAGTAGTTACACTCTTGCCGATAGCAGCCAAGTGTACAATATGCACCGCAATTGAGTGCGACCTGGGCACCACGTTGACTGTAGCGGTCACGACTACTAGTTCCGACGATGTCAATCCTACCAGATTGCGGGTAGTTTTTGCAATTACGTTCAAGCATTTCCGTTTGACATATGCTAAAAGCGACATCTTGGAGTTGATGTGGTTCTGCAAATGCAGTAAATTGGCTGCACACTAAAACCAATAGCAATACTGATATTCTATTGAAAAGATATTGGCTCATAGGAAATCTGCCTATTCGTTTGATTACCCCTAGAGCAGAGGCCATTCTCACTTCAACAACATACGGCACAATCTGAAGGGCACTTACCAGTCTTTGGGCAGCAGTATTTTGAAGTCCTCTGGAAGCCTGGGCGCAACTCGACGCTTTCTCTAGCACCGACTAGCAAGGCGGCTCGGGGAGCTGCACGTTTCGCCCCCACAATCATACAAGATCGAACGTCGGCGTTCGATTCAAGGTTTAAGTCGCAGCCGTAAGGTGCCGACGGCGAGCTGAATTCACCACCAAAAGCAGACTGTGCAGATGAAACAACCAGGGCGATGGTCAAACATGTGGACAGAATTTTGCTCATCGTTTAACCCTTTCTCAAAACTTCAAAGAATTCCTACAAAATTTCTGCGTCAAAGTATTATAATGACGTCTGATCGTCAAGATTGAGGCATCTAAGGAACCTCTGAGCAGGACTGCCCGCGGCGTGCAAGTTGGCAACTGCTGATGGATCTGATCGATTTCGGTCGGCGATTGACGGGCAGCCGCTCGTTTACATGCACCATTCCCTGTAATCAGGCGCACGTCAGCCGTCGCCGCGCCAGAAACAGGTTTGCGAGTGCGAGCAGCGCAAACACTTGCGCGCCGTTTTTGGCGATGCCCCGATAGCGAACCTTGCGATAGCCAAACTGGCATTTGAGAACGCGGAAGACGTACTCGACCTTGGCGCGGATGGGTCCGGTGCGGGCGTTGCGCTTCTTCTGCGATGGCGTGAGCGGCCGTCCCGGTTTTGCTTTTTCTTTGACCGCCCAGACGACACCCGCGTCTTTCGCCGCGCGCCTCTTCTTGTTGTTGACGTAACCTTTGTCGCCATAGACCGCGCGGTCGTCTTCGCGGATCAAATTGTCCATGACCTTGGCGTCGTGAACCTTGCCCGTGGTCACGCCGGCGGTGTGCACCAGCCCGCTTCTGCTATCCACGCCGATGTGTGCTTTCATGCCGAAGTACCACTGGTTGCCCTTCTTCGACTGGCTCATCTCGGGATCGCGGCAGCTGTCCTTGTTCTTTGTTGATGGCGAAGCTGCGATCAAAGTGGCGTCCATGATCGTGCCGCCGGGCAACAGCGCGCCCTTGTCTTCGAGGTGTGCGCTGACAGCTTCGAAGATCGCCTTGGTCAGGTCATGCGCTTCGAGCAGATGGCGGAAGTTCAGGATCGTCGTCTCATCAGGGATCGCGTCGCGGCCAAGCTCAAGTCCGGCAAACGCGCGCATCGACTGGATGTCGTAGAGCGCTTCTTCGGCGCCTGGATCGGACAACTGATACCACTGTTGCAGAAAGTAGATCCGCAGCATCACAGCCAGCGGATAAGGCCGCCGCCCATTCCCGGCCTTGGGATAATGCGGTTCGATCAGCGCCAGCAACGTGGTCCAAGGAACAACCGCATCCATCTCGGCGAGGAACCGCTCGCGCTTCGTCTGCTTCTTCTTGCTGCGGTGATCAAGCGTTGCAAAACTGAGCTGGCTCATCGCGTGGCACCTCTCGAATCAATCACCCGAGTGTGCCACGGTTCGAAGCTTGTTCAGAGGTTCCCTAAGAAATGACCTCACGACCTTAGCCAGTTGCTAGTTCGAAATTGCCCCCTTAGAACTGTACCATTAGTTTGGTAGCTCTCTGAGAAGTTGCAGCTCACCCCGTTTCTGGTCCAGGTGTCATGCGATCTTTTGGGTACATTTCCGAAGCAAAAGGGATGTACCGATGCCGAAGAAGCGGTAGCAAGCAGCTCAGTCTCTATCTGCTTCCTCCGAATTCCGCTTCCGCGGCCATCGATTACTCTTTAGAGAACTACCAGAAAGATGACCCAATTTTTGGGGAGTGCAGGACATATTTTTTTGTCTTTCCCGGTCTTTTATAGTTCATAAAGAGTGCGCTGAGATCGTATTTACCCGGTAGTGAGGCGACGGTGGCGACTGTCAAGTGTCGCAATCCGCTACCAGAAACTCCTAAAGACCGGCTGCTTGGAAAAGTAGGTTAAGCGGGTTGCGAGCCCCCGCAACCAAATTAACCTATTGAAATCAAACACACTTACTCGAAGCATAGATAGCTCACATCAGGTCTTTCGTTTGCTTTTGGTACGCCATTGGTACGCAAACATATTTCTTGCTTGATAACTTTTCTCCAAATCGGCCTTACAAGGCCCCAAGTCAAGCGCTTCCGACGGTCTGGCTTAGGTGGCTTCAGTTATGACAAAAATTCCTCCTCCCTCCCATCGAATGCCAAATCCGATCGAATTCCTCCTTAAAGTTCGATTTCCGTTGCTTGATAAGGCCCTCCAGTCAGTCGCAGCAAGTGAGGCACCCGCCAAGGCGGAATGGGCTGCTTCGATGAGCATCAAGTCTGGTCGGGGATCGCGAAGACTAGGCCAAAGACCAAACCAGTCGCGCCTCATGCCTGCCCATCAAGCTCAGAGCATTCTCGATGCGGCCCACGAATACAAAAACCAGCTCATTGCAACGCCACCAGACCAGTTCGCGGCACTGATACAGGCGGAGAAGGAAAAGATGAGCGCACATAGCGAAATGATCGCAGCCGCCAAAGAGAGCCAACAATTTTTCAATCTTCCCTCGGCAAATGCTGATTTTCATCATTACTGCAAGTGCGCATATTGGACACTAGATGAGGCAATTGCACTGTCGTTCGGCAGAGCGCCAGAAATCGTCAATTGGAAGAGCATTTCACCGCACAAAGCTATTTCACCGTTCGCCAGAGATTACGCGGCAAGACGAGACTTGGCACACCGCGCTTTGACCGCCGGCCAACTGTATGACCCCGTGTTGCCAGGTATTTTTTTGAACTGGGCCAAAACTCTCGAAATCGAAATCGCGCCTGATCTAATGGCTGTAGCTGAGAGACAGAACATCTCTTTGAGGGGCTGGAAAGAACTTTACGATGACCTGAAAAAGAATAGCCAGGAGGAACTCATAGAGCTGCGGTCGAAAGTTCTTGAACTAACGGCAAGCCTTCAGCGCAGTGCCGAAAAAATCAAGGTACTTGAGCAGCTGGAAGACGCTGCGCCGCAAGGAACCCCGCTCAAGACCCAGGAGAGGGAGAATCTTCAAATCATGGCTCTGATAGGCGCAATGCGAGGATTTGACTATGACCCATCAAAGAGTCGAAATACGGCTCCGGCGCGAATTAAGAGCGATTTTTCGTCTCTTGGCTTTCAGTTTTCCGACGATCGCATTCGCGACCATTTGAATGCCGCGAAGGAACTTCTACCCGGAAACTGGCAAGAAAAATGGAAACGTAAACCGAATACGGACAAGCGATAACCGCATTCGGACACAGAACGTGGCGAACATCATAAGTCTCCATCATTCGGAACTGAATGGAGACAGATCATGTCACAACACCCTGAACTTACAAAGACCGGCTTTGTCCGCCTTGCATCAATTCTCGCACCGCACGGCCCGATACCTGTCAGCAAATCTACATGGTGGGCAGGCGTCAAAAGTGGTCGCTTCCCCCAGCCGGTTAAACTTGGCCCTCGAACCACTGCCTGGCGTGTAGAGGACATCCGCCGATTGATCGAGATGGGGGCTGAATAATCGATGGGCAAACGCAAGATCGACGCTCGACGCGTAAGAACCCACCGCAACTACACCGTTCGTGAAGCAGCCCTGTGTCTCAGTGTGCACAAGAACACTATCCAGCATTGGTTGAAAAATGGTCTGCCTCACTTGAACGATCGCCGACCGTTCTTGATTCTTGGCCAGGACTTGAAAAACTTCTTACAGGAACGCCGACGAGCTAGACGAAAGCCGTGCCCGCCAAGACACCTCTTCTGCCTGAAGTGTCGCGCCCCGCGCATGCCCGCTGGCGGATTGCTGGACTATGAGCCCATCACCGCATCATCCGGCAACCTTAAAGGCATCTGCGAAGTCTGCGAGACCCTCATCTTCCGTCGTGTCTCGCTCGCCAGTATCGAAGCCGTGACCGCCAATTGCGACGTCGCGTTTCCCCAGCGTCAGGAACGCCTAATTGGAAAAGCCTGACCCTGCCCAAAACGTGTCTTCCAACGGAGCGCCTACGACATGCGAACACACTGCCCCGCTAACGAGCGCATCAAGCGCGAATATCTCACCTACCTCAAGGAAGCCCAGCGCTACAGCGAAACCAGCATCAATGGAGTTGCCGCCGCCATCGCCCACTTCGAGCGCTACGGTAAGCACAAGGATTTCAAACGATTCCGTATTCAACAGGCCATCGGATTCAAGAAAAAGCTTGCCGAGGATGTAAATCGGAAAACAGGCCGCTTACTGAGCCTTGCCACACAGCGCTCAACTCTAAACGCACTTAGGTCGTTCTTCATCTGGCTAGCAGGCCAACCGGGTTACAAATCTCGCCTGTCTTATCCGGATGCGGACTATTTCAACTTGTCGGAAAAGGACAACCGAATTGCCCAATCCCACACGCCTCGACCATTCCCGTCGTTGACTCAAGCCCGACACATGATCACAGAAATGCCCAGCGCAACGCCCATCGAACAACGAGACCGCGCATTGATTGCCTTCACGCTCATGACCGGCTGCCGAGACCGCGCGACAGTTTCGTTGAAACTCAAGCACATCGACCTCGCCAACAAACGAGTTTCCTTGGATGCAAGAGAAGTCCAAACAAAGAATAGCA
>JBCBRD010000100.1:0-11481 GCA_039819885.1 Pseudomonadota bacterium | reverse complement strand
GAGGGTTTTGATGCGCTGAAAGAGCGTGCTCGCGAACGCACACCGGAATGGGCGTCTGAGATTACCGGTGTTCCGGCGGAAGACATTCGCAAGTTTGCGCGCGAGTTGGCGACGTCTCAACCTGCCGCTATCCGAATTGGTGTCGCGCTGGAGCGTCATCACGGTGGTGGTCAGACCATTCGCGCCGTGTCATCGATCCCAGCCTTAACAGGTGCCTGGCGTCACGTTGGCGGAGGCATTACGCAGTTCCCGGATGTGGACCACAGGTGCCAGCCCCATATCCATCGCAGTCTTTGCCCCTAGCGCAGAACGCCAAGCGGTATTGCAATAAAGCACGTAGGTTGCGTCCTGGTTGAAGAAATCCTTGTGATAAGGGCTTGCTGGATCGATCCAGAATTCAAGCATGCCGCGTGGACACGAAAATGCGCCGGGTATTTTTCCATCGCGCTGCAACTCGCGGATGTCGCGCAGGTCCACAAAGACGTATTTGGCGTCCCCGATCATGTCTTTTGCCTCCACCACCGGGATGGCTGACACGGACGCGTTGGCTTCGTCCAACATCGCCCGATGGCCCTTGATGATCTTCTGCCCCATGCGTGCCTTGCCTCTTGTTTGCTGGTTCCGCCGTTGCCGGCATGCCTGGATGCCCGCCTTTTCCTGTACCACAGCCTTCAGATCTTGCTGTTGGGAGCAGATCGCGCCAATGTGCATAATAATACTATAGTTTTCCGATGAACGGAGACTGCGGCCATCAATGGAGGATCGCCATGAACGAGCAACCCAAGCAGAAGTTTTTCTATGGTGGCTGTCCTCATGACTGCCCTGACACGTGCGCCATGCTGTTTGAGGTTGAGAACGGCCTTTTAAAGAGCGTGCGCGGTAACCCAGATCATCCGATGACGCGCGGCGGTCTTTGCGTGAAGGTGAAGGACTACGAGAAGCGGCACTATCATCCCGACCGTTTGCTCTATCCGATGCGAAGAACCGGTCCAAAAGGGTCCAAGCAGTTTGAGCGGATCACGTGGGATGAGGCGCTTGATGAGATCGTCAGCCGCTGGACCAAGATCATGGATGAGCATGGTCCGCAGGCCATCATCCCTTACAGCTATCTTGGCAATCAAGGCCTCGTTCATGGTCTGAATGGTGGCGATGCCTTCTTTAACCGCATGGGCGCGACCGTCTGCGAGCGCACGTTTTGCGGTGAGGGGTCTTGCACGGCCTGGCTCCTAACGGTTGGGCCGACAGCCGGTGTCGATCCCGAAAGCTACATCCACTCGAAGTACATTGTGATCTGGGCGTGCAACAGCGTCAGCACGAACTTGCATCACTGGGCCATCGTGAAAGAGGCGCAGAAGAAAGGTGCGAAAGTCGTCGTCATTGATGCCTATCGTTCGCGCACCGCAAAGGAAGCCGATTGGCATATCTGTCCGAAACCGGGCACGGACGGTGCGCTCGCGATGGCCGTGATCAATTCGATCATCGATCAAGGTCTCGTGGATGAAGACTACGTCGAGAATTACACCGAGGGTTTTGATGCGCTGAAAGAGCGTGCTCGCGAACGCACACCGGAATGGGCGTCTGAGATTACCGGTGTTCCGGCCGAAGACATTCGCAAGTTTGCGCGCGAGTTGGCGACGTCTCAACCTGCCGCTATCCGAATTGGTGTCGCGCTGGAGCGTCATCACGGTGGTGGTCAGACCATTCGCGCCGTGTCATCGATCCCGGCCTTAACGGGTGCCTGGCGTCACGTTGGCGGAGGCATTACGCAGTTCCCGGTCTGGGAGCATCCCTACAAGTTCGATGTCATCTGCCGCCCCGACCTTGTCCCCGAAGGGACCCGCGTCATAAACAATTTGCAGATCGGCCGCGCACTCACCGGCGAGATGGATCTCGACATTCCGATAAAGTCGATGATGTGCTGGAACTCCAACCCGGTCACCCAGGCTCCTGAGACAGACAAGATTGTCGACGGCTTGATGAACGAAGATCTGTTCCTGGTCTCGGCGGAACACTTCATTTCCGATACGGCCTCCTATGCGGACATTCTGCTTCCAGCAACGATGGGGGCGGAGCACGAGGACATGATCCTGTCGTGGGGTCATCTTTACCTAACTTACAATGAGAAGTGTGCTGATGCGCCGGGAGAAGCGATCCCGAACAACGAGATCTTCCGCCGGCTCGCCGCGCGCCTCGGCTATGAAGAAGAGAACTTCAAATGGTCAGACAGTGAGTGCCTTGAAAACTACATCGACTGGGAGGCTCCCGCGTGCGAAGGCATTGACTTGGAGTATATGCGCCAGAACGGATATGCACGTCTCAAAGTCGGCACGAAGGATGACCGGTCACCGCACAAGGAAGGCAACTTCCCTACTGAATCGGGCAAGTGCATGTTCGAAGTTTCAGGTGCTACAAACTTTGTCGCCGGACCGTTTCGGCAAATGTATGAGGGATATCAGCCGGGTGAACCACTTGATCCATTGCCCGATTACACGCCCCCCCGTGAATCGCCAGCGACGAACAAGCTGCTTGCAGAGAAGTTCCCGCTCAATATCGTTTCACCTAAGAGCCATGGGTTCCTAAACTCTTGCTACGCGAACATGGACCAGAAGATCAAAGGGCAGGGCGAGCAGTTCGTTCTGATCAGTAAGGCGGATGCTGATACGCGCAGCATCGTCGACGGCGACCGTGTCACAGTGGCCAATGACCGTGGTGCTTTCAAAGGCGTTGCGCGGATCACAGACGATGTGCAGGCCGGTGTCGTCGTTGCGACGCTGGGGTATTGGCGTCAGCTCAACGAGGGCACGGTGAACTCCATCAGTTCGGCCGAGTTCACTGACATGGGGCATGCACCTTCATTCTCCGACAACCTCGTTGAGGTGAGCCGTAGTAACTAACTTTGAAATTGGCGGCCCGTTGCTGTTCTCCAGGTAACAGGCCGCCAGTCTTGTCGTGCTAGCATGATCCCCGTACGTCTTTTTCTTAGCGGAACGAATGTGGGGACGCCGATGATCCGGCCAACGACGGGGCTTTGCGCCCTTTTTCTGATCACAACACTCTCGGGCCAGGCCCAAGCCGATGACTGGAGCGATTGCCGCTCTGGCGACTACGACCGGGTGATGTCTGGTTGCGGGTCGGTCATCAAACGTAAACCCGGTGTCCAGTCTTCCGTGGCCGAAGCTGCATTTCTTCGCGGCTCGGCCCATATTGCTCGCGGGGCGCTGTTCAAAGGTCTTGAAGATCTGGACCGCGCGATCAAAGCCAAGCCGAACTATGCCGCTGCCTTCCTTGAGCGGGGTCGCGTCCACGAAATGCAGGAGCGGTTTGCACTCGCCAAACGCGATTACCAAACTGCTGCGACGTTCTTCGATGACGACAAGCCGGGTGGTGCTGCGATCTTCAATGGTGAAGCAGCCGAAGTTGATACGTCGCTTGCGCTCGTTCCGGTGCCGCTTTTGAAGAAGAAAGCCAATGAGGGATTGGAGCGGCTTGAGAAACTTGGTGGGCTGATTGCAGAGCCAGAGACGGTGACAGAGTTCTATAACAACGCCCGTGTGTTTGAACGCCGCGGTGATCCCCTTTCGGCGCGCCGCATGTTTGAACGTGCCGTCACAAAGGGGACGCCTGCTGTCGATCTCCACAAAAGCTACGTGACGTTGTTAAAAGCTCAAGAAGGCCTGCTTGGCGCGCGTGAGATCTATGCTGATCTGCGCCGCTCCCAACCTGACAATAAGGCGGTTGCCTTGATGGCCGCTGTACTCTCATCAACTTCGAAACGTGAAAGCGCACTTCGGACCCTGGCCAAGGACGGCGATGGCTTTGGACCTGCGTGGTTAGAAATCGCTCAGCTGTATTCGGTTGACCGGCTGGGCGATCAGGCACTTGCAGACAAGCAAAAAGAAAAGGCGGCACTTGAGGCATTTGTGAAAGCTGATGAGGCTGGCGATATCTACCGGCACGTCTTGGATAAGCGAAGCGCTGACAAGTGGCGCGAAGTCGTGACTGCCCGTCTTGCTCCCTACAAAAACCGGAAGGTCGATATCTCGCCGGTTTCGATCTCTGCCTCACCATCGAATTCTGGATGGATCGTGACGATCAACCTGGCTGAGCCTGCAAAAGACATTCGATACGCGATTGGCAATGCGAAATTGAAGTCGCTCGGTTTGATGGACCACATCGACCAGCGGACGGGCATGAAGGCGCCAAGGATGTTTTTCATGATGCCACTCGATGTTGAAGCGACCGATATCTACATCGAATACGATGATGTTCGTGGTGAGGTCCAGGGGCCGTTTCGCAGGCGGTTCAACGCCGCTGAATCGCACGTTGCGAATGCCAAGAACGTGCTGGAAAACCTGACCCCCAATTGGCTGGAAGGACGTGATTGGGACGGCAGATACCTGGTCTACTTCTCTCACCTGGTCAGCTACTCCTGTGCGCTCAAGGAGATCCGTTACGGTGATGACGCTGACACCATGGATGCCCGTTGGCCGTTGCCTGAATGTAATCTGAAAAACCCGTATGCGGTTGGGAATGACGCCAAGATCTACAAGCGATACAAACGGCCACCTGCAACTCTGGCGGTGCAGTTGATTTATGCGGATGGATCGTCCTCGCCGATCAAGTCGTTCAAGTTCCCTGACTGATCAAAGAGCGACGACTCGTCGGCGTGACGGGGCGCTGATCTCAGTAGGGGTAGGCTTTGCCGAATAACGTCGAGGCCAGCTTCGCATCGCGCCGGTAGATGTCAGTTCGGAAATTGACCTCGCCATCGACGTCTTGCCAGGCTGTCGAGTATGTCAGGTGAACCTGCACGGGTTGCTTAAGAGAGACAACGGTCCGTTCACCAGTGGCGAGGACAGCATCAATTCTTGCACGGTCCCAGTTTGGTACCGCGGCTAGAATTTGCTCAGCGAAATCAATTGGACGCGCAAGCCTGATGCAGCCATGGGAAAATGCGCGTGTGGTTTGTCCAAAGAGGCTGCGTGCGGGGGTGTCGTGCATATAAACGTTGAACCTATTGGGGAACATGAATTTCACCCGGCCCAGCGCGTTTTGCGGACCCGGTTTTTGACGCAGCCTAAACGGAAAGTTGGCCTTCGAGTAAGGTGCCCAGTTGATTGCGGTCACAGGTATCGGCTTGTTGTCTCGCAGTGCCTCAATGCCCTTAGCGGCAAGTGCTCCGGGGTTCGCTTTTAGCTTGGCCAGTTCCTCGTTGACGGCGATGGACCGTGGGACGTTCCAGTAAGGATTGATCTCGACATACTCCATCGCTTTCGAAAAGACCGGCGTCTGGTGATACGGTTTTCCAACGACCACACGCATGGTTTCTTCGATCTTAGCTCCGCGCACGCGCCTGAGTTCAAAGCCCGCGATGTTGACCATCACATAGTGATCGCCAAGCGTTTCAGGCATCCAACGCCAACGCTCCATGGCCAACTTGATTTGATTGATGCGCTCACGAACCGGGATGTTGAGTTGGAATAGCGTTCGCTTCCCGACGACCCCATCGGCGTCAAGACCGTGCCGCTTTTGAAAGCGTTTCACCGCCGCGACTAGGTCAGCGCCATAGACGCCCGCTTGCTCGATGTCCTCTTCTGCTGCAACGCCGTCGGTTACGGACAGACGCATCCTGAGGGCTGGAACAATTTCAGAGGTTTCGTTTGGTTTCAGCAACGTGTCCGCAACCGGAACCTTGTTCCACCCACCGCGTGCGTCAATGTCTAGGTAAGTGTTGAGTGCGACTTTGAGAGACTTGTAATCAGGAATCTGCGGTTCCCAAGCCCGGACAAACTCTTCAACCGATTGCAAGGCTGATATGAGTTCGAGGGCAGCGGCTGAATTGATGGTTTTTTTCTGCCAATAGAGCTTGGCATCCATCTTGGTTGGTAGAAAGCGCCCAACCTTGATTTCCGTCGCATACTTTAGAAAGAACGCTGACCAATAGAGTTCAGCATACGCCGCCTGCATCAATTGAGCATCGCGGCTGATTGCAAAGCGATTTGGCTCACGCACCTCTCGCAGACTTTCGATCGGATAATCGCGAGAATCCAATCCATCCAAGTGCGCGTTTTTCAACCGGCTGAAAAAGTCGGTCGCGCGGTCATCCCGGTCCCACAACAGCACGCTGGAGGATTCGTTGTAGTACGAGCGCAAAGGCTCGATTTGATTTCTTACCGGCAATGAGAGGTCGTCGGGGTCTGCGAGTAAAACGTTTATTGCGTCCTTGGTCGTTGCGATTATACGGGCGTTCGAAACCGCATTCGTGACCCCATCGGGTGTTACAGTTTCGGGTGCAGCGACTTCTGCTTTCGTGAAATGTGAAAAAGCGCTGCCCTCAGCGAGCACCAACAGTCCCGCGATTGCCAACGACACGATCTGTTGCTGGAGTCTGTACCACGCGGTCGCCATAGACTGACGTAATTCGGGTACCCGATTGGTGGTTGCTACCATTCCTCGGCCTTTTATTGCGCAACTTGGAGCAAAGCTCAGATTCTCAAGCCATATTGCTTATCATCACAGGCTTGCAAACGATGGTGGCGAAGGTGAGCCTTGGCAAACCTCACGGGGCGCCTGTCACGCACAAGATGTTGGACACTCTCTTGGCGCCCCCTTCAAAGCCTTTGATCAACTGAAACTGCGCAAAATTATTGAACGGTGGTCATTTATAGCGTATTATATTGCACATACAGCCGAGTGGTTCGGCTTCGTCAACCAATGGAGGTTGGTGACATGACACACCAAGTGAAAGGACTACTACCCGATACTCTCATGTTGCTTCTCGGTGGCCTGCTTTTTTTGTCGCCCTGGCTGTTCAGCTTTGATGCCGGTGGAACAATCGCGCTCAGTGTTCAGATTGCCGGTGCGTTGCTCTTTGTTTCGGCGCTGTTGGAGATCTTTGTCTTCAACATATGGGAAGAGTGGGTTGGTGCCGCCGTCGGTGTTTGGCTCTTGGCTGCACCGTTCGTGCTTGGCTTCAATGCCAACGCGGATGCCACCATCGGCCACTTTGCTGCAGGACTCGTAACCATCGTTTTGGTCGCGCTGTCTGTCAGTGACCATGACTTCTTCGGGCGCAAGCGTCAGGAGAGCTAGACGCAACATTCCGAATGGGTGGGCTCCGTTGCCCGCCCATCCACTCGTTGTCAAAGGCGCTTAAGATGAGGGACAGGTTCGGCCTTATGCCGGTACGGTGTTGCAGACGTTGTCAGGCACCTTCGTGGTGTTACCTGTTTTCTACATTCAAACCATAAGCACGACTGAGCAGCCGAGTAGGCTGCAATCACTGTTGTTGGACAGCTTCATCATCGATACCTGTTGCATCGAGTTTTGGTGTTGTCTGGAGTGAATGGTGCGAATCCCCGAGGCTGTTCCCCCGGTTGGTTTTTCGAAACCAAGCAAAATTGACAACGCGCGTTGTTACGTCCGGGTAAACGGCGGATTTGGAAACCAACTTTTTCAGTATGCTTTTGCTCGTCATCTTTGCGCGGCTCACGGGCTACAGGTCGATCTAGATGTTAGTGCGTACTACTCTGCAGAGCATTTGCGCGTCGAGCATCAACGGCTTTATCTCGATCGCTTGAACCTACCTATCGACTTTGTCCGTCTGCCATACTGGCGATATGAAATTGCTCGCAGGCTGAATTCTTTACCGGGTGGCGTGTCGCGCGCGCTGACCGGTCTCGAGTTCAGAAAGGAAGGTCGCCAACCCGATCCTGCTGCGCGCAGCGAATGGAATGGCATTGTTATGAATGGGACTTGGCAACGACCCGATTGGTTTCATGGATCGTCCAACACAATCTGCAGCGAGCTTCGAGACGGGCTCGATATTCCCGAGGGGCCAACATTCGCGGAGAACGTAATATCGCTCCATGTTCGGCGCGGCGACTACTTAAACGTCGGCTACATGGCGCTCTTGAATTATGAAGTGCTCTTGGAAAATGCACGCCAGTTCTTCAAGTTTAGGTTATCAGCAAGCTTCACGTTTTTGGTGTTTTCCGATGATCCGGACTGGTGTCAAGAAGCACTTGCGGGTCCCGATGTCGATGTCTTTCGCGGTGACAGCTTGCTTGAGGATTTCCGCGCGATGGCCAGGTGCCAACACCATGTAATCGCCAACAGCAGCTTTTCGTGGTGGGCTGCGTACTTGAACCCCAAACCAGACAAAATCGTTTGTGCGCCGGCACGCTGGCATTCGTCTGGTGGATCAAAACAGATCGGTATTCTTCCACCCGATTGGCATGTGCTAGCCGATACCTAGGCGTTCGCTCGGGCCACGGCGCGTGCTGGACCTCGGGCGAAGTGCTCGGGATTATGACCCAATCAACGATCGATTTCGCCGAAGACGATGTCGAGGGAGCCGAGGATGGCGGACACGTCAGCAAGCATGTGACCGCGGTTCATGTAGTCCATAGCCTGCAGGTGCGGGAAACCTGGTGCGCGGATCTTGCAACGGTATGGCTTGTTTGAGCCGTCTGCGACGAGGTACACGCCGAACTCACCCTTGGGTGCTTCAACGCACGCGTAGACTTCGCCTTCTGGAACATGGAAGCCTTCCGTGTAGAGCTTGAAGTGGTGGATAAGCGCTTCCATTGAGCGTTTCATCTCACCACGTTTTGGTGGCACGACCTTCTTGTTTTCAGCAGCGTGTGGGCCTTGGCCTTCGGCTGATTTCAGCTTTTCGCAGGCTTGGCGCATGATCTTGGCGCTTTCGCGCATTTCCTGCATACGCAGCAAGTACCTGTCGTAGCAGTCACCGTTCTTGCCGATTGGAATATCGAAGTCGAACTCTTCATAGCGCTCGTAAGGTTGGGATTTGCGCAGGTCCCACGCCGCGCCTGAGCCACGGACCATGACGCCCGAGAACCCGAGGTCGAAGCACTCTTCCAAGCTGACAACGCCAATGTCGACATTGCGCTGCTTAAAGATCCGGTTGCCGGTGAGCAGAGCGTCTATCTCGTCGAGCACAGTCAGGAATGGGTCGCACCAGTTGTAGATGTCTTCAATCAGTTCAGAAGGCAGATCCTGGTGGACGCCGCCGATGCGGAAGTACTTGGCGTGCATGCGCGAGCCGGACGCACGCTCATAAAACACCATTAGCTTTTCGCGTTCTTCGAAACCCCATAGCGGCGGCGTCAGCGCGCCGACATCCATCGCCTGTGTGGTCACGTTCAGCAGGTGGGAAAGGATGCGGCCGATCTCAGAGTAGAGAACGCGGATGTAGGACGCACGCGCCGGGATTTCCATGCCGATGAGACGTTCGGCGGCCAGGCAAAACGCATGCTCCTGGTTCATGGGGGCGACGTAGTCGAGCCGGTCAAAGTAGCCGATGGCTTGCAGGTACGTCTTGTGCTCGATGAGCTTTTCGGTTCCGCGGTGGAGCAGGCCGATGTGCGGATCAACGCGTTCGACGACCTCGCCGTCCAGCTCAAGCACCAGGCGCAACACGCCGTGGGCTGCCGGGTGTTGGGGACCGAAGTTGATGTTAAACTGACGAATGTCGGTTTCAGCCATTGGAACTCTCAGAGTTTGTGTTGCCGTCATTCGCCGTGAACATCGCGATGACTTCAGCTTCGGTCATATTCTTAGTCTCGTTGGCGAAGTCATAATAGCCCGGCTTATTATCGATGAAAATCTGATTGGTAAACGTAAGTGCGGCGTCATCGGTCAACGTCCCAGCCATGATGGAGACGTGGTTGTACGTTGGGGAGCGCCAGAACAGGTTTGTGCCACAGGTTTTGCAGAAGCATCGCTCGCCCCAATCGGAGGACTTGTAGACGGTAAGATGCTCATCGCCGGTGACGTGAAGGTCTGCCGAGTGCTCGAGCGCGAAAGCCGGTCCGCCCGACCATCGTCGGCACATGGAGCAATGGCACACACCCACTTTGCCGTTGGTCGTGCTGGTGTAGGTGATCGCCCCGCACAGACATCCACCACTGACGTTTGTCATCTTCGTGCGTGCCGACTCAATCTTCTCCATGACCTTGTCCTTTCGGGCTCTTCAATCAGCCAACGGGGGGACTTCGGCGGCTTTTGCTTTCTGGTTGACCCGGGCTTTAAAGCGATCCCATGGGACAACCATGCGCTGATGCGTGCCCTTACCGATCTCCTCGATGCCGTCGTGGGCTTTGACTTTGAATGTAATACGGCGGCTCTCGACCTTGGTGATCTCGGCTGAGACCGTTACCGTCTGGCCGGGCAGGGTTGCACCAGTGTGCGAGACATCAACGTGGATGCCTAATGATCCTTCGCCCTCATCCATATGGGGTTGGAGCGCTTTGATTGCAGCCCACTCCATCAGTCCAACATGAAAGCCGGTCGCGAACACGCCTGGGATTTCCTGGAACTCGGGCGCTTCTGGATAAAGCTGCGGCACGGTTTTGTCGGCTGTGACGACGAACTCGAACTCCGCGCGCGCGCCTGGTTGGAGAGTGGACTTCATCAATTCGGTTTCGGGGGTTCACCGGACGCTTTTTCGTCACCGGGTAGCACGTAGTCTGGGCCTTCCCAGGGGCTTTCGAAATCGAAGTCGCGGAATTCCTGGGTCAGTTTCACGGGCTCGTAGACAACGCGCTTTTGAGTGTCGTCGTAGCGGACTTCGACGTAGCCGGTGAGCGGGAAGTCCTTGCGCATCGGGTACCCCTGAAAGCCGTAGTCTGTCAGGAGGCGCCGCAAATCGGGGTGGCCGGAAAACAGGATGCCGTACATATCGTAGGCTTCGCGTTCGTACCAGTTGGCGGCTGCAAAAACAGGGATCGCGCTTGGGACTGGGGTGTTCGCGTCTGTTTCGAGTTTCACGCGGATGCGCTGATTATTGTGTGCGCTCAACAGATGGTACACGACGTCGAAGCGGTGTTTGCGGCCAGGGTAATCAACGCCGCAGATATCGATCAGGATTTCGAACCGGCAGCGGGCTTCATCGCGCAAGAACTTAAGAACCTGGGGTAGGCTGTCGCGGTCAACGTTGAGGGTGAGTTCGCCGAAGCGAATTTCAGATGACAGCAGGACCGTCGACATTTTGGTGGAGATGAAGGCTTCGAGGTCGCTTAGGTCTTCGTCGGTTGTCTTCGACATGTGTGGCCCTTGTTGTTCGCAGGCGAAATTTTTGGGCGAGGTCAGCGGGCTATTGTGCCGACGCGGCGGATTTTCCGTTGGAGCAGGAGCACACCGTAGACCAATGCTTCAGCCGTCGGTGGACAGCCGGGGACATAAACGTCGACAGGAACGATCCGGTCGCAACCGCGCACGACAGCATACGAATAATGGTAGTAACCGCCGCCGTTGGCACAGGAGCCCATGGAGATCACATAGCGTGGTTCGGGCATCTGATCGTAGACCTTGCGCAGAGCAGGCGCCATCTTGTTGGTCAATGTCCCAGCGACGATCATGACATCCGATTGCCGCGGCGAGGCGCGCGGCGCGAAGCCAAAGCGCTCAAGGTCATAGCGCGGCATAGAGGCTTGCATCATTTCGACATGATGCAAG
>JBCBRD010000099.1:0-11605 GCA_039819885.1 Pseudomonadota bacterium | reverse complement strand
GTAAGATCAGAAAACCAATTTCGAAGCCTCGGCGCAGTTCCGAAATCATGAATGCCGGAACCAATACCCTCAACTCCACGTCCTCAGCTTTTGTATCTGCAGCCGACACCCCTGCCAATTCTTGAAACATGAGCAGGTCCTTCTCGCGGACATGCTCCTGCATAAAAACTTTAAACGGCTTCGTGATTCGTGTGTAGGCCTCTTCTTCTGAAATTTCTTCCGCAATTAAAGGTTTGACACCATTTTTCCAGGCTTCGTCCAAAGTTGGCCCCATGACATAAAATGTCATGAATAAAGCTAGAGAAATAATGATTAAGTTTGCAGGAGTCGTCTGCAATCCAAGTCCAACCCGCAAAAACGACAACGCAATGATAAACCGCGTAAAACACGTTGCCATTATGAGCAGGCCAGGTGCGACTGATAGAACGGTCAACAATGCAATGAGCTGGACAATCCGTCCACTCGCACTTCCTGACCCTTCAGGAATGAGTTCTTTCAACTCTGGTATTTGCGCTGCCGCTGGAACCACCATCGAGAGCAACACAACAAGAGCAAGTGCAAACGTTTTTTTCACTCGACCACCAATGTTTTAATGACCAAGCGCTGCACAGCCCCTTTGCTTCGAATTCTCGCAATATCGAGGAGATCATCGGAAAGGTACTCAAGCCCCTGTCCATTCTCGATTTGGGCCACCGGCACGGTCCGAATGTATGCCAAAATGTCTGCACCGGTTTGCTGCGCAGCTACCGAGTATCCCTGCTCTGGCTTGCTCGAGAACATCAAAGCAGCTTCAAGCCGCAGCCAGACGCCGTTTGCCTCCTTGAGGTTGGACACAACGGGTGGAAGATCGACAATGACCAGCTTTTGCATTGGGTCATCAGGCTGATCACCTGCACCGTCATCATTTTTTTTCGCTTTGCCGGCTTCTTTTTCTTTGCCCGATGAGGACTTTGCAGATTTCTTCTCATCTGTTGCAGCCACGTTTTTTGCAGGCAGGCCGTCTGTCATAACAAACTGCTTAAAGCCGACACCGAGGCCGACCCCAAGTACCGTAACAATCACGATTGGGAGAATTCCGCCATTTGAACTCTTAGCGGGAGCATTTGCGTCATCAGCCACCGTCGCCCCTCCCCCTCCACAGATGATTCAGAACGGGGCCACTGCATCAACAATCTGTTGCCCCCAACCGGGCTGCTGAACTTCCATCAAGCGCCCACGACCACCATATGAGATTCGCGCTTCTGCAATACGCTCATAAGAGATTGCGTTCTCAGATGTGATATCTTTCGGATCAACAATTCCAGATACGCTGAGAACGCGAACTTCGTAATTGACCCGAACTTCCTGTGATCCAGTGATTACCAGATTCCCATTTGGCAAAACATCAGTCACAACGGCTGCCACCAGAAGATTTATGTTTTCTGAGCGTGCGATCGCTCCTTTGCCCTCATGTTCTGATTTTGTGTCAATGCCAGACGACATCGCACCCGTCCCCGATGACGCCCAACCTCGCCACAGAAAGTCGTGGCTGAAATTCACACCGGTATCATGTGTGGCGTCTTTTGATCTTTCTGAGGAATTATCCAGGTCAGCCTGATCCGAAATTGAAATCTTGACCGTCATCACATCACCGAGCCGCCGCGCGCGCGGGTCTTTGAACAAATCCGCAGCGCTATCGCTCCAAAACGAGTTGTTGTTGTAAAAAGCTGGAAGCGAACGCGTTTCAGTTGGAATGTTCAGAACAGGTCGCACGACCCCCGCACCAACCGGGGTCAGCTCCGGCTCGCGCCCGATTTCACGCGGATTGATCGCGCAGCCAGACAGAATGATGACGACAGATAGGGCGAGAAAAATCGACTTCATGTGCCGCCCTTATTGTCTGGAAGCTTGGTCGCTCCCGCAATCGATGCTGTCAAACGAGCAGCCTTCTGCGGGTCCATCTCGCTTAGAATGGTGCTGGCAACGCGCGGTTCCAGTTTCATGATAATTGCAGCAGCGACAGACTCAGGTACGGACACAAGCTGATCAGACGCCGCATCTGGACGCATGCTCGTATAAATTTGCACCAGGTTGTCGTTCGCGAGCTTGAGAAAAGCTTCTCGCTTTCCAAGCCACTCTTCAAATTGAATAGTCCGCTCCTTCAGAGTCTTTATCTTTTCTGACAGTTTATTCGTAAGCTCTCCCAACTGCCTGGATTGATAAGCAAACCTTGCATCTGCGGCACGATCATTGATGCTCGCACAGTATCGTTCTGCAAGCGTCTTTGGTTGTCGCACTGACGACAAAGCATCCTCAACCTCATCCGCGTGACCAGGCATTGAGATGCCGATCGACACGAGCACAAATACGATCATCGCCGACAGCTTAGCTGTTGGCCGGATCGCACTCGAACCAAGCGGGTCAATACGGTTCAGAAAATCATTCATGGACTTGCTCCAGTCTACTGCACGATCAACTCGGCTTGCAGGGCACCGGTTGATTTCATGGCGTGCAGAATTGCGATGATACCTGGGGGTTTAAGTCCCATGCGGTTCAAGCCGTTGACCAGCGTATGGAGGTCAGCCCCTCGAACGATGGACAAGATGCCAGGTTCCTGAGTGGCCTCGACCTCGGTGTCGGATGTAACCACCGTCTGACCGTCGGAAAACGGTAACGGTTGAGAAATAACGGGTGTCTCGGTCACCCTCACCGTTAAGTTGCCGTGCGTCACCGCGACAGTCGAGATGCGCACATCCTTCCCGATGACGATCGTTCCAGTTCTTTCATCAACAATCACACGTGCAGGCACATCAGGTTCAACCAAGAGGTTACCGATCTCAGCAAGAAAACGCGCAGGCGTAATTCCATTGGGAACCGTGATTGAGATAGTCCGTTGATCTTCCTCACGGGCAAGGCGTCGCTTAAACCGGTTGCGCCCGTACTCGTTGATGATGTCGGCCACCTTCACCGCAGTATCGAAGTCTGGATTGCGCAATTCCAGTCCGAGGTTGTCAGCATCCGCCAGACGACCAGGCGCAGACCGCTCGATCATCGCCCCATTTGGAATCCGACCGGCAGTAGGGACACCATGTGTAAGACTTTCATTTTGGCCTTGCTGATCAAAACCAGAAACCGCAACGGAACCTTGAGCAGCGCCATAGATCTGGTTATCGCCAGCGTACAACGGCGTTAGCAACAAGACACCACCAGCAAGCGACGTTGCGTCACCAATTGAAGTCACCACAACATCAATTCGTCCACCGGGCTTTGAAAACGGAGGCAACTCAGCAGTGACCATCACGGCGGCAACGTTCTTAGTCCGAGCACCCGCGTCTCGAATGTTGACCCCAAGCCGTTCGAGCATTGATCGCATCGACTGTTCAGTAAACGGCGCATTACGAAGACTGTCGCCTGTCCCCTTGAGGCCAGAAACCAAACCATAACCAATGAGTTGGTTGGACCGGATACCGCGAACAGTCGTAATGTCCTTCAATCGGGCCGCAGCATACGCATCGGTTCCAAGAGCAAAGCAGAGCAAAACAGCAAACATAAACCTCATTACATTTGCCCCACGTTGATCGTCCCATCTGCTTGCACAGTGCCTCGGATTATCCGCCCACTATCATCGTTTCGAACGCTGACGACTTCGCCAACACTCCCAGACTGCAACGCCTTCCCAAACCCTGTGATTTTAAGCCCCGCGGATTCGAACGTAATCGGCACCCGATTGCCCTCAGAAACAACGTGGGTCCGTCGGATCGCATTACGCGCAATCGGACGACCGACGATCAGGGTCCGTCGCGCAACCATGCCGACGATGGTGTTACGCTTCCGAAGAAACGACGGAACACGGCTTCGGCGCAGCCGAAAACGTTTTTCCAAAAGCATGTCTGTTGAAATAACGTCACCCGGATAAATCGTGACTGAAGGAACAGGCAGAGCCATACGCACGACATCGGCGCGTGCAGAGTTCAGCGAAACTGCCTGCATAGCGAGAAACACAACGACCAACCGAAGATACAAAGCCACGGCAAGACCTCTCTATCGGATGACTAGCGAATGCCCTTGGTCGTGGTCCCCATCATGTCATCCGCCGCTTGAATGACTTTGGAGTTCATTTCATAGGCGCGTTGCGCTGATATGAGCTGAGTGATTTCTTTGACGGGATCGACGTTTGAGTCCTCGAGGTAGCCTTGTCGAATGCTACCAAATCCAGGAGTCGCCGGCACACCAGTAACAGGCGTTCCAGAAGCCTCTGTCTGCCTGAACAAGTTTCCACCTATGGCATTCAGGCCAGCTTCGTTGGCGAATGTAGCAAGCGTTAATTGGCCAACCTCAACTGGTGCCGTCTGACCATCGACGGTCGCGGTGATCGCACCAGACTCGTTGATCGTAATTTCCGTTGCGTTGTCCGGTATGGTGATAGTTGGCTGCAGCAAATACCCATCAGTGGTCACCATCCGACCGCTTGCATCCGTATTGAATGCGCCAGCACGCGTATAGAGCGTCTCACCTTCTGGGCTTTGAATCTGGAACCAACCAGATCCCACGAGCGCAAGGTCATACCGGTTCGCAGTGCTCGCCAAAGTACCTTGAGTATGGACGCTTCGAATAGCAGCGGCGCGAACCCCAAGGCCGACATTCACACCCTCCGGCACAACGGTGTCATTGCCCTGGTTGGCGGCCCCCGCCGCTCTCTCTGTCTGGTAGAGGAGGTCAGTGAACTCAGCCCGCCCACGTTTAAAACCAGTCGTATTGATATTGGCGATGTTGTCAGCAATCACCTCAACATTCAGCTGCTGAGCGTTCATCCCAGTTGCAGCAATAGCCAGCGCCCTCATCGGAACATCTCCATAAGATCTTAAATCTGCATCCGGCTTATCTCGAGATAAGCCTCAACAACCTTGTTCCGAACCGCGATAGCGGTTTGGAGGGTACGCTCAGCTTCCATGACACTTTGAACAACTTCTTGAGTTGAGGCAGACCCCATCACCCCAGACAGGGACACAGTCTCAGCAGCTTTGATTTGCTGCACGGATTGCGAAACAACGCTCTGCAACGCATCGCTAAACCCGGCCACACTCGCACCAGCGACATCGGCAGACTTTTCAGCCATGCCAGCGCCACTCACCCCACCAAGACTGGAGACACCAGCTCCACCCATAACTTGTCCGACTTCCTGCACCATTACCTGTTCCTCAACAGCCCAATCGTTGACTCAATCATTTGGCGGGCCTGCTTGATCACCTGAAGGTTGGCTTCATAAGACCGCGTCGCCTCACGCATGTCGGCAACTTCAGACACCGTGTTCACGTTGGAGCGCAGAACGAAACCGTCTTCATCGGCAGCAGGATGACCGGGCTCATGGACAGATCTGAAACTGGATTGATCACGATCGATCCCGGAGATCCGAACCCGTGACACGCCCTCATTGGCTCCGAGCACCTCAGAAAAACTGATTGTCTTTCGTGCGTACGGCTCACCTCCAGCCACATCAGCAGTAGACTGCGCGTTGGCTAAGTTTTCCGATACCACACGCATCCGGGTCGCCTGCGCATTCAGTCCAGACGCAGCAACGGAAACAGCCGCCTTCAACGGATCATCCATCACTAATCCCTCACCGCGGAAATCACCATCTGATGGAATGAACGCACCACGGCCGTCGTCAGAGAGTGAGCACTACTCACCTCACCAGCCCGCAGGAGCTCATGCTCCAAACTTACCGTGTTGCCCGAGTGTTTGGCTTCACCACCAACGGTCTCCGATGCGACAACCGAAGACAAGGAGGCGTCAGGAGCCCCGAGATGCCCCTTTGAGGTGACAGCAACCTCCAATCGAGACCCATCCAAATACGACTCGAATGCCGGAACATCCCGAGCCTTGTATCCAGGCGTATCAACGTTCGCCACATTGCCAGCAACGGCAGTCTGGCGAACAGACAACCATTCCATGCGCTGAGCAGATATTGCAAACAAGGCAATGTCCGACACTGAGACACCTTCCAATCATCATCAATTTTGATGACTTGAAGATCGACGAGTCGGCTTACCTCAAACTTGTGGAAGATCGAATTCTTTAATGGCGTCGGCCACTTGACGTGCAATTCTTGCGAAGCAATTCCTGAAATCGGAATTCTAGATTTTGCAATCAACTAATGACTTCTGAAGGAACAATTCCAGACTGTCTTGAGGCTGAGCGGTTTCCACTCCACGAACAAAATCAATCTCAACAGAACAGACTGAGCTTTCGAGGTTCAATCTGAAATAGAACTCAATTCCAGAGTAACGGTACAGCATAGAAAGACTGATCACTGGCGCCCCTTGCCACCCCATCGTCGCCTCTGCCGGTCCGACAAGATCAAAGTAGTCCGGCCGAAAGTGTAGCTCGGCAGCAGATTGCACAAGCGCTCTCAGACTCCCCAACCGATCAAGACGGGCAAACGCCACCAGGTCAGCAACATTCAACTCTCGCAGCTCGGTCGCCAAGGGCCGCACACCAACGGCGAGCGCCGCCTCGCAAGATACGTGGCAACCGTAGTGTTGTTGTAGCATTATGAGGCCCAGTTGTTTGTAACGACGCCATGCGGCCGTTTTTTCGACAGCATCAAAACGATCTCCGCGATTGCTTCATAGAATTCGACAGGGAGTGACTGGTCGATATCAACCGCATCGTACAGCGAGCGCGCCAAGGCCTTATCTTCGATAACGGCAATTCCATCACGTAACGCAATTTCCTTGATTTTCAGAGCGATGGCGTTCTTGCCTTTGGCCAACACCAACGGGGCCTCTGTTTCCTTTTTCACGTATCGAAGAGCAACCGCATAGTGAGTCGGGTTGACAATGACCATCGTGGCGCGCGGAACAGAAGAAATCATCCTCTTTCGAGACAGGTCATAAATCATCGACCGAATTCGTGACTTGACGATTGGGTCGCCCTCCATCTGCTTTTGCTCATCCTTGACTTGCTGTTTTGTCATTCGAAGGTCAGTTCGCCACGTGTATTGTGTCCACGAAATATCCAAAGCGACAATCGCCAAGAACGGAATCAAGACCCCGATAATCAAACTGTTGGCGAGCTGATGCACAATCTCCAGATGAGCTGAGGGCTGGGTGTGGATCATATTGAAGATACTGAAGCGGTTCTCGTAGATGAGAATTCCACCAACCACGCTCAAAGTAGCAAACTTACAGAATGCTTTAAAAAATTCGAAAAGCCCCTTCTGTCCGAAAATCCGGCCCCAGCCCTTTTGCAGTGAAAGGCGTGACAGGTCTGGCTTAATTCGCTTCGGAACCAATCGCGGTTGAGACTGCATAAGCGATGCACTGACGCCAAAAATCATAAGCACGAATGCAGCCGGCAAAATCAGCCACAGACACTGCAGGAGCACCGTGTAAAACACCGCAAGCGTATCTACGTTGTTGGTCAACCTCCACTGCTCCGGCCGATCAAGAAACTGACGAAGCAGCGCAACCACCTGTTGGACACCAAAGCTCATGAGCGCAATGGAAACGACGACAATTCCGAGCATCGACGCGAAGATTGACGCTTCGCGCGACATCGGCACGTTGCCGTCATCAAGCGCGTCATTCATGCGCTTCGCGGTAGGGTCTTCGGTCTTACTGGATTTGTCCGGCTCTTCACTCATTCCGCATCTCTAATCGCGACGATCAGCCGGTAACGACCGCTCATTGACGTGCTCTGCTCAACTGCAACCGCCTAGTCATCGAGATCTTCCAAAGCGATACTGGCGACTTCGGTCAACGAGACGCCGAAGCGAGATTGTTCCTCATCCAAAACAACAACTTCACCTCGAGCCACAACACGATTGTTGACAACCACATCCACCGGCTCGCCGATCTTGCGATCAAGTGAAATGATGGAGCCACGAGCAAGTTTCATCAACTTCGCAAGAGGCATTTGCGCCGTTCCAAGCACAATCTCAATGGAGACAGGAATGCGCATAACCACGCCAAGCCCGGCACCGCCAATGGCATCGGCAGAGACAACGCCATTGCCCGCCACCTGAGAGGCCATCGCCACGCCACCACCGCCTGCGCCAGCCAGCGTGTCCCCAGCTCCATTAGACCCAGTCATTCAAAACACCCCCAATTGAATTGGCCGCCAGACAAAGAACAACCAGTTCGTCCGAACTTCGGCCGAACCCATTAACCTCAGCCAAAACCTACGCCGCTGCCTTCACATCACCAGACCCTGCATTCATCGTCTCAGTCTCTAACTCATCGATCGACGGCCGCACGCCAGCCGATATCGTTTTTCGTCCATGCTCGATAGCAACTTGCGGAACGGCCCCGTTCATGAACGCAAGAAGTGTCTGCTTGATCACAACGTACTGTCGCATCTTCTTTTCTCGAACGACCTTCACCTGGGTCGCGAGCGGCGCGAAGATACAGTAGGAGAAGAAGATCCCGGCAAATGTTCCAACAAGCGCTGCACCAATCATTTTACCCAGAACTTCTGGTGGTTGATCAAGTGAACCCATCGCTTTAATGACGCCCAAAACGGCTGCAACAATTCCAATAGCCGGCAAGCCTTCCGCAACAGCGCTAAGGGCGCCATAACACTTTAGCTTGTCAGATCTCATTGTCTCCATTTCCTCTTCCATCAAAGCCTCAATTTCGTGAGGACGGGCATTTCCCATAATGATGAGTCGGAAATAATCACATATGAATGTACGAAGCTCGACGTTGGAATTCAGCGACGGAAAACTTTGAAAAACAGCGGACTCATCTGGATTTTCGACATGCTGCTCAACCTCGCTCCGCGATTTACTGCGAAACTCTCGCATTAAAACGAAAAGGCAGCCGAGCTGGGCGAGGTAAGCGTCTTTTTTGGGGACCTTTCCCATAAAGACTTCACCAAGAGCTTTCCCGCTGTCGGTAATGACCTTCAACTGATTGGCAACGACAAACGTGCCGAAAGAGGCACCCAAAATAATTACATATTCCCAAGGCTGCCAGATAACCATGACCTTGCCGCCCATGGCCATAAAGCCACCAAGCATACAAACCAGAGTAATCGTAAGCCCAACAATAATGGTCAAGACAGCCTCCAAGGCGTTGAATCGCTTGAAGTTAGACTGATTTCGCTTGCGCGGAGCTTGTAAGCTTTGCCAACACCCCGCCAGCGCATCGACCAGCGAACAATTGCATAGCCCACCAAAATTCGAAGCTGGTCGACAGCACGCCAACACAACTGATTTTTGCACGTGACCAGGTTTCGGAAAGCCTGAGGCAAGGGTCAGCATGCAACTTGTACAGTGGTAATTGATCACTTCCGGGGGACAGTGTGGTGACAACAATTTCAAGCTATCGGCTGATTAGCCAGAATTTGGAACGCAGTCTGGAGCAAACCGCTCGACAGCCGACCGTGCAGCTTGAGTCCGAGTACTACATGAAGAACATCGGGAAAGTGACGTCAGCCGACGAGTTCGTCGACGACACGCGCCTCTTCAACTACGCAATGCGCGCCCACGGCCTGTCTGATATGAGCTATGCCAAGGCCTTCATGAAAAAGGTGCTGGTCGAGGGGATAGATAACCAGCAGAGCTTCGCAAATAGCTTGGCTGATCCCCGCTACAGGGAATTCGCAGAAACATTCAATTTCGATCGCTACGGCGATACCGCAGTCGTCTTCGATCGAGCCCAACAAGGAACCGTCGACAAGTATGTCAGGCAAACCCTCGAAGAGGACAGCGGTGCTGAAAACGAGGGCGTTCGACTGGCGCTGTACTTCCAGCGTAAAGCACCCGAGGTCAGCAGTGCCTTTGGTCTGCTTGCTGACCGGGCTTTGCTGAAGGTAACGCAAGTCGCCCTGGGACTATCCGAACAAACCAGCAGCCTGCCGTTGGACGACCAGGCGGCACTTATCCAAGACCGCCTTGATGTCGAGGATCTCAAAGACCCTGAAAAGCTTGATGAACTTCTCAATCGATTTGCTGCGATCTGGGAAATTGAATCACCGTCGACTTCAGTGTCCACCTCTGTTCCCAGTCTTATTCTGTCTGGCCCAAGCGTCGTCACAATCGGAGACGGTTTGCTCGCCAGTCTGCAAAAACTTCGCATCGGAGGCTGAACTTGGAAACCGGAATTTATGTCGCCCTGTCGGGGCAAATCGCTGCCCAACAACGCTTGGACACCATCGCGCACAATGTCGCCAATGCAACCACGCCGGGCTTTCGTGCGGAGGAGGTCACCTTCAGCACAGTCGTGTCGGACAAGGGGCGCAGTCCTGTCGAGTTTTCGTCCAGCGGTGAACATTACATCTCGCGTCAATCCGGACCGATGGTAGGCACCGGCAATCCATTAGACGTCGCGGTTGCAGGTAACGCTTGGTTTGCGTTGGAAACACCGAACGGCCTCGCCTACACAAAGGATGGTCGCTTGTCGATTTCGTCAGAAGGTCAGGTTCAGTCCGTCGGCGGCTATACAGTTGTAGATCGCGGCGGCGCGCCAATTGTCATCAATCCAAAGGGCGGCCCAATCACGATCGCAGCGGATGGCATCATCAATCAGGATGGTATTCAACGAGGAGCCATTGGTCTGTTTTCGATATCGGATGATGCCAAACTCACCCGCATGGATGGCTCGTCACTGCGATCCGATGTACCAGGTGACCCCATCGTCGACTTCAATTCCGTAACGGTTCGGCAAGGTTTTGTTGAACAGTCAAACGTGAATGCGTTTCTAGAACTCACGCAAATGATTGATCTGACGCGCAACTTTGACGCGGTTTCAACCAGTCTTGAAAAGTCGGAAAAATCACTCAAAGAAGCTATCCGCACACTTGGCGGTGGCGCATAAATGAACACAACGCTTGAACAGACGAACCCATCTGAAACTCCAACAACAACCGACACGGTGATACGCAGTGTCTCTGAAGAGTCGCTGCCAGATCTTAAGACAAGCACAGCTTCGAAAAAGACATCTCCACCGCAAACGGCTCTCCAGCGACTGGTCGCGTATTGTGACCTCATCAGTCGTTCAGGCGAATTCACCCAGGTTGCTGGGAACGTGACAGAAATCGGCGCAACGCATTACACCGTCGCTGGGTTAGGGACGCGCGCACGCCTTGGCGACATCGTCACCGTGACATGCGATGGGCGCGAAAAGAGCGGTGAGATCATTCGCCTGCAGCCTGGCATCGCCACAGTCAAACCGTTTGAAACACTACAGACTGCGCGACTGGGCGAGGAAGCCTGGTTAAAGGGGCAATTGACATTGCGCCCGCATGAAAACTGGAAAGGCCGAACACTCAACGCGCTCGGCGAACCAATCGATCACCAAGGGCGCCTTCAGCAAGGTACGAAGAGCTACGAACGCGATCGGCCACCGCCACCACCGTTTGACCTAGGCAAAATCAGCAAGCCTTTAAAGACCGGCGTAAGGGTCATTGATCTGTTTACCCCCCTGTCCACAGGTCAACGCATTGGTATCTTCGCAGGGTCAGGTGTCGGCAAGTCATCACTCCTGTCGATGCTTGCTCACGGAAAGAGTTTTGACACGATCGTCCTAGCACTCGTTGGAGAACGCGGGCGTGAAGTCGGCCACTTCCTCGAAGATGTTTTTGGCGACGACGGCCACTGTTCTCTCGCCTTCGCTGCCAAAAA
>JBCBRD010000098.1:0-11611 GCA_039819885.1 Pseudomonadota bacterium | reverse complement strand
GACGTGACCGACATGCTGCACGCTGTCATGGACTCGGATCGTACCGTCTACACACGGAAAGTGGTCCAGCGTCTTTGACTTCTGGCGTGAAGTCATCACCTAGGCCGGTCTCCAGCGTATGGATCAGCGCTTCACCGACAGGTTTGTACTGTTCGGCAGTAACACCGTAACCGACGTGCTTGCGGCCAAGATCTTGGACAGCTGGGACAATTGTATCGATCTGGTGGAGATTGCCCACCGCCGTGCCAAGCATGGTCATGAGTTTGCTTTTTTGCTCAGACATGTCCTGCGGAAACAGCTTGCGTGTTTCCGGTGCAATCTCAAACAGTTTCGTATAAAAGATGTCCGCCGCTTGGGGGGCAATCGGGACGACCTTCTCGAAGCTCGATTGGACGAGTGATACTTGTTCTGGCGTCATGATGTTCTCCATTATTTTTTGACGACAAGTTTGCGGCCGGTCGCCCAGCCGCAAACTCAGAGTTATTCCAAGCCACGAAATGGCTTTTAGGTCTTTGGAATGCGGATAACGACGCCACCCATGACATCCTTCAATTTGAAGTCTGTTTTCGGTGTGTCTTTATGCTCATTGTGGCAGCTCACACAGACTTTAGCGACGGCAACGTCAGCGTAGACCGCAGTGAAATAGTCTTTACCGCCGAGCGTTTCTTCGCCGTAGAAGTTCTTGCCCTTGTTTTCCGCAACGTACTTCAAGCCTTCGATTTCCACCTCTGTGCGCGGTGTGTTCTGCTTGTTGATTGGCCAAAGCGACAGCAGTGAATATGTGAACTTGTCTGTCCGCTCTGCCACCATCTCTGATCCGAAACGGAACATTTGTGCTGGCAATGGGAGAGCCTTGTCGTCGTCGTGATACTCGCTGGCCTTGATCACTTTGTCTTTTTTAACAAGACGCTGGACCACTTTCCGTGTGTAGACGGTACGATCCGAGTCCATGACAGCGTGCAGCATGTCGGTCACGTCTTTATAGGCAACACCTTTGCCAGTCGCAGCCGCCGCACCAAACAGTGCGACAGTGCTGAAGACTGTTCCGGCCGTGACCCACTTTGATTTCATTTTCATCATTCATTGCTCCATTGAGCGTTAGTTAATCTGAGTTACTGCTGGTCTCTACGCTTCTTGGCCGCCTCCCGCGCTTTGAGACGTTTCGTAACCCAATCGATACTTTCGATATGGACAGAGGGGCGTTTAGAGAAATTGGATTTGATAGCTTCTGGATCAGCCAAGGCGTTGATTGAAAAGCCAAGGCCGTGACAATCCATACAAACAGATCGGATCATTTTTTCATTCGGTCGAAGATTGAAATTCTGGTTGTGATTGACCACCAGAGTTTCGTCGTAAGTCTCTTCGTCGAGATGAAGGAAACGAGGGAGGTGACAGGTCGCACAAGAAACGCCTGTTCCTTTTTCGCCTTTTCCAGATTGTTCAGCTTCGAACAACTTGTGGTGCGGCGATCCCGTGTAGGCTTTGGAATGCTCGTCTGTATGACAGGACTGACAGGACTCGACCTTCGCCGGCTGAGTGTTTGCGTCATGGGCGCCGTGGCAAGTCGCACAACCAATCTCGTGTTCAGCAACCTTCGGTGACATCTCAAGACGTGCCAGCGACGGTTTCATCGGAGAAAGCGGTTTGTCTTTGAACACGCCAAAGAACCCAGCCACTTGGCTTTTCACGCCTTCCGCCAAGCGCATGCCGTGTTTGCCTTCCGTGAACGTTTTGACTTCCTGGCTATGGCATGTCGCGCAAACCTTGTGATCTGGCTTGTCCACCCAGGCAGCTTGAATGGCTTCGGGTGTTTCTTGTTCCGGCGCGTGGCAGCCTGAACAATTCACGCCACCTTTCGCATGGCCTGATGCCAGCCATTCGCTTGTAACAGAGTGCTCACCACGCTTATCCGAAGGTGCATCGGCTTTGTCTGCGACCGTAATGGGCTCTGCTTCTGAAGGTTCCTTCTCCGGTGGATTGGCCACCAATTCCAAATAGGCTTTCAGCTTGTGGTCGGGTGCTTCGGCGTGCTTTTCCAGGAAGTCTTCGTACAGCGCACGATTGTCATGGAAGTTGTGACAGCCGGCACTCGCACAGGTTTCAAATGAAAGGTTCTTGTGAGAGGGGCGGTTTTCACCGACATCCTGATGACACAGAGCGCAATAGTCATTCGGCAGCGTCACACCCATTGCGTGGGTAACTTCGGGTTTGTGTTCGGTATGGCAAGCAACACACTGTGTCGCGTCGAGCTTTTCCAGCCGTGACGCGTTGCGCGGATCGCGGAATTTCTTGATTGGATGACTATCGTTGGCTGCCTTCAGCTCAGCCGCGTGACATCCAACACAAGCATTTTGCAGGATCTCTTTTCCACCAAACGCTTCGGTGTGGCAGGTCTCGCATGACAACTCGATTTGGTGGTGTCCGCTCGTCGTCTTCCCGATCAACAGGTGCGGTCGCCCGGGACCGCCATAGACCATGCCTGCTGCAATCACACCACCGAAGACGAGAGCTGAAACCGCCCACAACAACCAGAGTTTTGCGCTTTTTCCCATTCTCTCGACCTCAATAATAATAGACGGAGAGAATGTGGAACGTCAGCAACACCGGCAGCGGCCAGAACGCAATCAGGTGCAACCAGAACGACAACGACCGAACGTTTGCAGCAGGTTCTGGTGTTTTGAAGAGTCGATGCTCCAGTGCGGTGGCAATGCCCGCAACGGCACCAGCCAGCGAGAGGCCGATGAAGCTCAACATCAGCCAAAAATTGAGGTTGGACCCCAACCGGAAACCAGTGTGAGCGAAAAGCGCTGCGATCGCGACCACACCGATAACCAGATGGATCACGCGCCAGACCGCAAAGTCACCAAGGCGGAGCCAACGAATGCGTTTGCGCAGTGACAGGACAGCAGCGGCAACCGATAGGCCAAGCAAGGTGTAACCGCTGGTCTGCTTCCAGAAGCTATCAAACCAAAGCAGTTCTGGAAGTCCGCGCCCCAGAATGCTTTCAGCTATTGGCCATGCTGGTGCGAGCAAAGTGATGGCAGCAAGGAAAGCTGCAACGGCTGCCAGATAGGTCAGCCATGTCCATGCGCGAACAGGTTTCCGTTCAACCTGACCACCTAACAGTTTTGCAACATGGACTTTGCAACTGCCGCAAACAGTCGATGCGCTGGTTTCCCTTTGGATGTCTTCTGTCGTCGAAGCACCAAGGGCAATCGCATCACCGATTTGCCCGCGTGTCACACCTGTGCAGTTACAGACGGTGGCAGCACGCGGCCAGTCAATGACGTTGTCGGCCTGCCCTTGCGGCCAAAGCGAACCAGACTTTGTGAACCGCATCCGCTGCCAAGGCATCAAGAAGCCCTTGGTTCGGATGAATTCCTGTAATCGATTGATTTCAGGCCAGTCGCCGACAGCAATGGCACCGATCACATGGCCACGCTGCAGAACGATACAGCGATAAACCCCTTCGGCGTCGTACTTGAGTGTGGTGATGCCGCGACGTTGGGAAAGCTGCTCGACATCGCCCATGGAAAAGATGTCTACGCCGACAAGCTTGAGTTTGGTGGCCGAAAGAGATCCCGAATAGGCGGCATCTTCTCCAGAAAGTTTTCGCGCCAAAACCCCGGCCTGATCAAACGCAGGACCAACCAGACCGCACACTTCGTCGTTGAATTCTGCGCACTCGCCGATTGCGTAGATGTTTGGATCAGCGGTCTGCAGCGACGCATCGACCGTAATCGCACGCCCGACCGGCAAACCGATATCGCGTGCCAATTCTTTGTTGGCCCGCACACCCGTGCATAGAATGATCGTGTCACATTCCAGCACTTCATCGTTCGAGAGGCGTAGACGCTCGACGCGGCTATCACCTTCAACGGCCTTGACGGAAACACCCGTTCGGGCGTGCAGCCCCATCGTCTCGATTTTCTCCGCGAGCAATGCGCCCGCACGCGCATCGAGTTGACGCGCCATCAGGTGTTGTTCATGCTCGACAACAAACGTTTCCACGCCGCGATTGGCCATGCCGCGTGCTGCTTCAAGGCCGAGCAGACCGCCACCTATGATCACCGTTCTGCGGGATCTGACGGAGCGCGCAATGAGCTGTTCAACATCGTCAAAATTGCGGAAGGTGTAGACGCCCGGGAGGTCAGCACCTGGAATTGGTGGAACGTGAGCACGCGACCCCGTCGCAAACACCAATTGGCTGTAGCGCTGAACGCGACCAACCTTGGTTTGGACGGCTTTCGCGTCGCGATCGACGTCAATGATGCTCTGATCAGAATAGAGCGCGACTTTACCAGGCCCGGAGAACTGCAATGAGTGCATGATTTGCCCGACTTGGGCATCACCACAAAGCAAGGGCGTCAGCTTCACCCGATTGTACGGCAACCAGCGCTCGGCATTGTAGACGGCACAATCAACATTCCGGCGGCTGAGTTCTTGAGCAAGACGAATACCCGCTGGTCCACCGCCAATGATCACGACCGGGTCTTCGCGTTGTTGCGAGACGGCTGCGCCAGCCAGCTGGTTCGCGGCACCTTGGTCTGCATCCAGGCGTTCGGCATCATCTTGAGCGGGAACCGAAGGGGCAGGCCTAATCGGAGCGAGAACATTCATGCGAGGATTGCGCCTTTCATGGCTGCGCAATCTCGAAGTCTCAAAGTACGTTTGTGCATCATATCATCCATCCCCACAGGCGCATCGAACGGACGCAGCAGCGTGCTGACATCAATCGGTGAACGCGGTTGTCGCTGACGAGAGGTCAGCTGGATGGCTTCGTTGCCAATCTATCGGCCCGACATTGGGCTGACGTGGCGGGGTCGTTTCTGACCCAACGGCAATTATATCTACAAAAACTGTGCCAGAATAGTATGCCGTGAAATGATATTGAAATCAGCAGCTTGCATGCATGAAAAATAGCGCATTGGACGTTCGGTCTGCCGAGAGTTTGTGCAATTCACCACATCAGTGACTAACGATTAGCGTCTTCAATGGCCTGTACCACTGCTTGGGTATGAGAACTTTTCTGCAGCTCTTGGGAAGACGTTGGTTTCTTTGAGATCGCTCGACTTAGCGCCGGCAGAATCGGTGGGTTTGAGGGTCAGCGGAACGCCAATCCCGCTCCAAATCTATGATCTGGACGGCTGTTGTGAGTTTTGATGGGATCATTCAAGCAAGTAGTTTTCGTAACGTTGACCTGTATTGGGGGTCATTCAATCTGGCGCTGTTGGACCGCATAACGTTCGACAACTGCACTTTCCGCGGTACGATCTTTGGAGAATGCCAACTCGTCAGGTGTCGTTTTTGGAATTGCAGATTTGTCTTGGACAATCTCGGAGCCCAGTGCTCATTTGACGACTGCCTCATTGCTGAAAACGCATTCGAGAACTGTAGCTTTGAGCATAGCAAAGACCGCAAGGAACGCATCTTCTACAAGAGCACTCGTTTGCTTGGCTGCACGAGCATTGCCTGCTCGGGATTCGATGGGTAACGCAGTCCGGGGCTGACTAGGTTTCAATGAGCAAAACAGCTTGTTGCTGTACCGTCCGGTTCCCATCTCCAGTTCTCTCAAACACACCGTCCAACGGATAGTATGCGCCGGCCATCACAAGCCCTCTTGATTAAAATAGACCGGTCGGTTAGTAAATAAGCGCAGCTACTTAGATTGAGAGCACGAAGAAGAAGATCTGAACGTTATACGGAAAGTCTGATCGCCACTCGTTGCAGGCCGTGAACGACCAACCCAGCAAACACCGCGGGTGATCCCAGGATCTGACATGCTAGCAGCGGCAAGAGACAGAACGCGAGAGACAACAGCAATGCCGTCCAGAAACGTCGACAAAAACAAACCTATCCGTCGCCCGCGCGGCCGGCCGAAATCAGACGGCACAGCCCACTCGGCTACTCGCGAACACTTGCTCAGGTGCGGTATGGAGTTGCTGACAGAACAGGGGTACGTGGGGACTGGGCTGGATCAGATTCTGAAGACCGCCGGTGTGCCGAAGGGCTCGTTCTACCACTACTTCAAGAGTAAAGATGACTTTGGTCACGCTATTATCGAGGCCTATGGCGACTACTTCGTTGCCAAGCTGGATCACGCATTTACGGATCAAAATCTCCCGCCGCTCGATCGACTTCGCAACTTCATCGCAGATGCCCGTAAGGGGATGACCCGTCATAGCTTCAAACGCGGTTGCTTGGTAGGTAATTTGAGCCAGGAACTATCAGGCACCGAGGAGCAATTCCGCACCCAACTTGAGACCGTATTTTCAATTTGGGAGAAGCGTGTCGCTGACCTCTTTAAGGAAGCCCAGGCCACCGGAGACGTGCCCGCGAATGCAAACGTGAAAGCCTTAGCGTCATTCTTTTGGATCGGATGGGAAGGCGCAATCCTTCGCTCTCGTCTCGTTCGCTCTGCGGCGCCCTTAAACGTCTTTGAAAAAACATTCTTCGCACACCTGACAAACCTACAAGGGCAAACGGCAAAGCCAGCCCTCAAAAAAGGAAAATCGAGATGAAAGCTGTTCTGATCGACAAGCCCGATGGCAACTATCAAGCCGAACTGACCGATGTCGCTGAAGCCAATTTGCCGGAAGGCGATGTGACCGTACGCGTGGCCTACTCGACACTCAACTATAAGGACGGCCTTGCCATTACGGGCAAGTCGCCCGTCGTACGATCATTCCCAATGGTTCCTGGGATCGATTTTGCTGGAACCGTCGAGAGCTCCGATAGCCCGGATTTCAAGCCTGGCGACGCTGTCGTCTTGAACGGTTGGGGCGTGGGCGAAACACACTGGGGTGGCCTTGCCGAAAAAGCCCGCGTGAAAAGTGAGTGGTTGGTGCCGCTACCATCCGCGTTCACACCACAACAAGCCATGGCCATCGGCACCGCTGGCTACACGGCAATGCTCTGCGTCATGGCGTTAGAGGACCATGGTGTGACGCCAGACCAAGGTGAAGCCATCGTGACGGGCGCCAACGGTGGCGTCGGATCGACGGCCATCTCAATCCTCGCAAAACTCGGCTACACAGTTGTGGCATCCACCGGCCGCCCGGATGAAGCCGAATACCTAAAAGATCTGGGCGCAAGCGACATCATCGACCGTAATGAATTGTCTGAACCAGGCCGTCCACTCGGCAAGGAACGTTGGGCAGGTGCCCTCGATGCCGTCGGATCGCACACACTAGCGAACGTCTGCGCGACCATGAAATACGGTGGCGTTGTTGCAGCGTGCGGTCTCGCGCAGGGCTTCGATCTGAAGATGACTGTGATGCCATTCATTCTGCGCGGCGTAACGCTCGCGGGTATCGACAGCGTGTACTGCCCTAAAGAAAAGCGTCTGAAAGCGTGGAGCCGTTTGGCGGCAGACCTCAATCCTGCGCACGTCGAGCTGATGATGACCGAAGTCAAACTCGGCGACGCGATTGCGACCGCGAGCGACCTCCTCGCCGGAAAAGTGCGCGGCCGCGTTGTCGTCGACGTCAATGCTTGACTACGAAAGCTGATACGCCGCGCTCCAATTTTCGGAGTACGGCGTATCAGTCGTTCTCTTCAGCGCGATATGGCACTTGAGAGCAGCAGAACTACTCCGCCGGAGCAATCTCTGCCTCAGCCTTCTTCGAACCGGTCAACCGGATCGAACCAAGCCCTCGGCACATGACGTAGAACGCCGGGGTGAGCAAGAGACCGAAGACGGTCACACCGATCATGCCTGAGAAAACGGCTGTTCCAAGCGACTGCCTCATCTCGGCACCGGCACCAACCGCAAGCACCAGCGGAAGAACGCCCAGGATGAATGCCAGCGACGTCATGATGATGGGCCGAAGGCGCGTACGGGCCGCTGCAATGGCGGCATCAAACCGCGACATGCCATCGTCCTCTTCTGCCTGCTTGGCAAATTCCACGATCAAAATCGCGTTCTTCGCAGCAAGACCAACAAGCACCACCAGCCCAATCTCAACGAGAATGTTGCGATCAAACTCGCGCAGGACCACACCAATCATGGCTGCCAGGATGCAGAGCGGCACAATCAATATGACGGCAAGTGGCAACAGCCAGCTTTCGTAGAGCGCGGCGAGTAGCAAGAAGACAAACAACACAGCCAGACCAAACGCCAGTATGGCGGTCGAACCAGCAAGCTTTTCCTGCAGCGCGATTTCCGTCCACTCGAAACCAAATCCCGATGGAAGTCGTTCCTCGGCAATCTTCTCAATCGCTGCAATACCCTGGCCGCTGGAAAATCCTTTGTTCAACTGGATCTGCACTTCAGCCGCAGGATAGAGGTTGTATCTCGGGACACGATAGGCACCCGTTGTATCGTTGAACGTGGCAACCGATCCAATTGGCACCATGTCGCCATCGTTGTTGCGAGTCCGGAGATTGGCAACGTCGCGCAGCTCAACGCGGTACGGGTTATCCGCCTGAGCGGTTACTCGGTACGTACGGCCAAGAATATTGAAGTCGTTGACGAAGGCCGAACCCATATAGATCGAAAGCGTATCGAAAACCCGACGAATTGGAACGCCGAGCTGTTCCGCTTTCGTCCGGTCAATGTCCGCGAACACTTCCGGTGTGCGCGTGTTGTAAAGCGTGAACGCGTTCGCAATCCCCGGTGTCTGCATGGCCGTGCCCGCGACCGCCCATGTCGCCCCTTCAAGGGCTGGTAAGCCACGCCCCGCGCGGTCTTGAACATACCCCTTCAAACCACCGCCCGTGCCAATGCCGGGAACAGAAGGCGGTTCAAGCACAAAGCCGAAAGCTTCCGTTAGGCCAGCCACCTGCTGGTTGAGGTCGGCCAGAATGGCGTCCTTGGTGAGACCGGCAGCGATCCGCTCTTCAAACGGGTCCATGGTGATGAAGATCACACCGGTGTTGGGAGCGTTCGTGAACGTTGCGCCATCAAACCCAACGAAGGCAACAGCGTTATTGATGCCGGGCCGCTTCAGCATGATATCGGTGGCTTCACGCACCACTTTGTCAGTGCGATCAAGCGTCGAACCAGGCGGCAGTTGGAACGCCGAAATGAAGTAGGTGCGGTCTAACTGCGGGATCAAGCCCGTCGGCGTCGATGTCAGGATGGTGTAGGTCGGCACTAGCAACAGCGCATACAGCGCCAACACAACAACGCCAATCCGGACCAATCGCGCGGTTAGTGTGCCATAGACATTTGAGAGGCCATCAAAGAGATAGTTGAAGCCCTTGAAGAACAATCGAATGGGCGTTGAGAGCCAATATAGGAGATCCTTCTTCTGGTCTTCCTCCTTGACCTTTGGCTTGAGCAGAATGGCTGCCATTGCGGGCGACAACGTCAACGACACGAACAAGGAGATAACAGTCGCACCGGCAATTGTAATGGCGAACTGGCTGTAGAACGCCCCCTGCAATCCGGTGATGAACGTGGTCGGCAAGAACACGGCCACCAACACCAGCGAGGTCGCAATAAGCGCGCCGCCCACCTCATCCATGGTCTTGTAGGCCGCGTCCCTCGGGCTCATCCCCTCATCGAGATAGCGCTCGACATTTTCAACCACCACGATGGCGTCATCGACCACGATGCCGATCGCAAGTACGAGACCGAAGAGCGACAGCGTATTAAACGACACGCCCAACGCCGCCATGATCGCAAAACTGCCGATCAGTGACACAGGGATGGCAACGATCGGAATAAGCGCTGCGCGCCAGCTTTGCAGGAATACGATGATCACCAACGTGACCAGCAGCACAGCCTCAAAGATCGTGGAGATAACGGAATCGACGGAGGCCTGGATGAATTCGGTTGGGTTGTAAACCACCGAGTAGTCCAACCCCTCGGGGAAGTCCTGCTTCAGCTGATCCATCGAGTTGCGAATGTTTTCAGCCGTCTCGAGTGCGTTTGACCCAGGTCTCTGGAAGATCACGATGGCCGTTGCGGTCTCATTGTTCAGATAGGCGTTGACCGTGTAGTCCTGCGATCCGAGTTCCACGCGTGCGATGTCGCGTACACGCACGACGGAACCATCATCAAGCGCTTTGACGATGATGTTTTCAAACTGTTCGGTCGTTGATAGGCGCCCAAGCGTTTGCACAGCCAGCGTAAAGGCACCGTCCGATGACGCAGGCGGTTGGTTGATCGATCCAGCCGCAACCTGCAGGTTCGCCGCGCGGAGCGCATCAACAACTTCAGAGGCGGTAATTTCTCTCGCAGCAGCAAGATCCGGATCAATCCAAACACGCATGGAGTAGTCGCGTGCGCCGAAAATGCGGACATCACCAACACCGTCAATCCGGGTCAGGACATCCTTCACATAAAGCGTTGCGTAGTTCGAAACATATTGCTGGTCGCGGCTGCCGTCCGGTGAAATCATATGGACGACCATCATCAGGTCTGGCGATGACTTGCGCACTGAAATGCCTAACCGCCGCACGTCTTCCGGCAAGCGTGGCTCTGCAACCGAGACGCGGTTTTGCACCAGGATCTGCGCCTGATCGACGTCAGTACCTGGGCGGAAAACGATGTTGATTGAAAGTCGCCCATCGCCCGTCGACTGCGAGACGATGTAGAGCATCCCATCGACGCCGTTGACCTCCTGTTCGATCGGCGTGGCAACGGTTTCAGCGATGATTTTCGCGGACGCACCAGGATAGTTCGCAGTAATGTTGACGGTCGGCGGCGCAATCTCAGGATACTCGGCGACAGGCAACGTAGTCTGCGCAATCGCCCCGATGATGGTGACGATCACCGACAAAACCGTCGCAAAGATCGGCCGGTCGATGAAGAATTTAGAAAAGCTCATAGAGGATCTCAATCAGGGCCGGGTGGTGAAGTGGAATGGCAGCTAAACCCGCCATCCAGAATCAAGCCAATAACGGTGCGGTGGCTCGGCAGGACAACAGCCAAAGATGCAGCGCCCTACTCCTACTGTGTTGTCGCCGTCTCGATTGTCCCATTTGTGGGGGTAACAGGTGCCCCGGGTCGAACCGCCGGGTTAGCAATTCCGTCAATGACGATCTTGTCGGTCGCTTCAATTCCAGAGGAGATAACCCGCAGGCCACCTTCCTGTAGAACGCCAAGTTTCACCGGCTTTGCCACGACCTTGTTGTCCTCGCCGACCGCGAAGACGATCTTGCGTGTTTGGTCAGCCACGATCGCCTTGTCAGGGATCAGCAAAGCGTCAAACTCTCCGCCAAAGAGCTGCAAACGCCCGAACAAGCCTGGGGTCAGAACTTTGCCGGGGTTTCCAACAATCGCGCGACCGCGAATGGTACCTGACCGTGGGTTCAAGCGGTTATCGACAAAGTTCATTTTTCCTGTCCAAGGCCATCCTTCCTCGTCGACGAGTTTGATGCGAACAGGGTTGCCTTTCTCGCGTGATGACCCCCGTATGCCTGATCGAGCGAGCCGCACATAGCGTAGGTAATCGGTTTCCGAAGCATCGAACGAGAAGTGAATAGGATCGAGCGAGACCAGTCGCGTAAGAACGGTTGCCTCGCCGCCCGTCTGTCCGCCACTAATAAGCGCTCCGACGTCCGCACGACGGTCAGAGGCGCGCCCGGAGATGGGTGCGCGCACGTCTGCCCATATTCGATCTAGCTCTGCCCTCCGCATATCCGCTTCCGCCCCGGCAAG
>JBCBRD010000097.1:0-11773 GCA_039819885.1 Pseudomonadota bacterium | reverse complement strand
GTTTGACCAACCCTGAGCATGATATCTACTACTTCAAGGTGGCTGTTGCTGCTGCTTATGTGCACTCCTCTGACGAGGGCGGCACTGGTCTCGTAACGAACGCTGGTGCGGCTGCCAATGGCGGCTTAGATGTTGGCGCCTTCCAGGTTGGTGCTTATGCCATGCACACGCCTACAGGCTTGTTCGTTTATGGCGCTTACGGCAAGGAAGACAACGAAACGACCTCATCAGTTCGTGACGGTGGTTTGACCAACCCTGAGCATGATATCTACTACATCAAGGCTGGTCTTCGCCGGAAGCTCGTGCCACTCGGTCATACTGTCTTCTACGGTGAGTATGGTCAGAAGGACGATGCGTTCACTGCTGGTCTTTATGATGAGGGTGTGAACTCAACTGAGCTTACGCACTGGGGTGTGGGTGTTGTTCAGGAAATCGATGCGGCTGCAATGTCGGTTTGGATGGCTTACCGCGGTTACGATGCCGACGTTGAATGTGATGCTGCGATTGGTGGCTGTGCGACGTTCGGTGATGGCAATGCTGATCTCGAAGAGCTTCATCTCTTCAAGATGGGTGCTCTTATCGCCTTCTAATCGACTACGACTTCTTTTGTCAGCGGAGAGGCCGTCCTTTCTTGGGGCGGCCTTTTTGTTTGTCCGTGTTACTACGGCGTGAAACCGGGCTGTCGACGGGAGTTGCAATGTTCATTTCATTTTTCAAATCGCTCAAAGATGCGCGCGTTCCCGTCAGTGTCCGTGAGTATCTCACGCTCATGGAAGCGTTGGATGCCAATTTAGCCGACCAATCCGTTGAAGACTTTTACTATCTGTCTCGCGCAGCGTTGGTGAAGGATGAGCGCTATTTAGACCGCTTCGATCAAGTGTTTGGCGCAGCCTTTAAGGGGCTGGAATTGATGTCGGATGCGTTGGAGGCAGAGATCCCCGACGAGTGGCTGCAGGCGATGTCACAGCTCTATCTGACGGAAGAGGAAAAGGCTGAAATCGAAGCGCTCGGTGGTTGGGACAAAATCATGGAGGAGCTGCGCAAGCGGCTAGAGGAACAAGACGGCCGACACGAAGGTGGAAACAAGTGGATCGGTACAGGCGGACAGTCCCCGTTCGGAGCCTATGGCTACAACCCAGCAGGTATTCGTATTGGCCAGAAAGAGAGCCGGCATCGTCGCGCGATCAAGGTCTGGGACAGGCGTGAGTTCAAAGACCTTGATGACAGCCTGGAGATTGGAACCCGCAATATCAAAGTTGCGCTAAGACGGCTTCGGCACTTTGCACGAGATGGGGCTGCCGATGAGCTGGACCTTGAAGGCACGATCAAGGGCACAGCCCAGCGGGGATACTTAGACCTAAAGCTACGGCCTGAACGACGGAACGCTGTGAAGGTCTTGATGCTGATCGATATCGGTGGATCGATGGATTGGCATGTGAAGGAGGCCGAACAGCTCTTTTCGGCTGCGCGAACGGAATTCAAGCATCTGAAAACCTACTACTTTCACAACTGCCTTTATGAATACGTTTGGGAAGATAATGCGCGGCGCCGGAGCGAGCGGACACCGACATGGGATATCCTTCATACCTACGCCTCTGACTACAAGATCGTGTTCGTGGGCGATGCATCCATGAGCCCATACGAAATTGTGGTGCCTGGCGGCTCGGTTGAGCATATGAACGAAGAAGCGGGTGCGGTTTGGCTGAAACGCGTTGTCGAAACCTACCCGAGTACCGTTTGGCTTAACCCGCTCCAACGCGAACACTGGGCTTGGACACAATCGGTTCAGATGGTCTCCGATATTATGGAGCACCGCATGTATCCGCTAACCCTCGAAGGCTTAGATGCGGCCATGCAGGAGCTTATGCGGTAGTTTGGCCAACGTGTCTGTTGTTCAACGTTGTGTCCAGACTGCCCTTACTCCTGCCGCTTCATCATTGGATAACTGCGGAAGCCGTTGACCAAATGCACGATTTTCGGGCACACAGCGGTATGAGACGAATAATACGATTCGGGTGCTGACCATGAAGACTGCTGCTTGGACACGGCTTACAGCCGTTCTTATTGTAGGCCTGCTTACGTCCGGATGTTCGACCGTGGGGGCACTAACGACGGGCTCGTTGACGGGTGGTGCAGCAAAACCGGCGGCTGCGGTTGATACGAATACGCCGTCAGCCCGTGCACTTCAGGTGGGCAGTGCTGCGGCTCGTGCGATGAAGTGCGGCTATAACTTCAACGCGGCGGGTCTCAAATCCAAGTATCTGGCGGCGGAAGCATCAGCAGGTATCGGCGTCGCTGAAATTCAAAAGCTCGATCGAATTTATGAGAGCGGTTATGCGGGCGTCAGCAAGGCCGTCACAAATCCCGATGTCTACTGCACAGGTGCCAAGACCGCTACGATCAAGGCAGACCTCAATCGCCATCTGGCCGGAGACTATTCGGCGCGCAAACGGAAAGTCGCTAAAGCAGACGACGGTTTGTTTAGTGGCTGGGGTGATTATGTGCCTGAGAAGGGCCCAGCCTTTGGTAGCGATACTTGGTGGGAAAGCCAGCGCGAGAATGCATCCAACAAGTGAGCGGGCTTGATAGCCAACGAACTCGAGGTGCGGTTGAATGGTTTTGATCGCTGCGGGTCGGATGCTAAGAGCTTTGCTGGATCGCACTCTCCGTCGTCGGTGCACCGCGTATTGAGGTTATCAGTTGCAGCAACTTTTGTTCGTTGAAATGGTGCTGAAGCTGGCGGCTGGATGTGTCCTGGTGCTTTTGCCCCTAACCACCAGTCGTGTCCTGGGCCTGCCCAAGCCTGAACGCGGCCTCTGGCACAGGTTGCTTGGCGCCGTTTTGCTTGGGATTGCCGGAGCGATCTATCTAGAGGGTCGACTGCCGCAATCCAGTGGGCTCGGTCTTGCAGGTCTGGTTGTGATCAACCTGGCCGCTGTGGCCATCCTGTTTTCTTCGTTGGTGTTAAACCTTGGCGCGTCTACAGGCCGGGGGCGTACCATTTTGGCACTTACAGCGCTCTTACTGCTTGGTCTATCGCTGCTTGAAATCGCGCATGTGCCAATGAACTAACGGCTCAGGGCTGGTTGGTCGGTTCACTTCTGAAAAGCGGTGCCGCACACGCACGGGCTGGCTACGGCATATGTCCATGGCATGGGCCTTGCGTCCCGACTGAGGTCTTTTGACTTCTAAACGGGGCCGGAAACTACATGTCAGACTCACTGTATGCAGCCACAAACACCAAACACGGCGGTGCTTTTGGTCGCGTTTTGCCACCGCAGTGGACTGATCGCGCCGGCATAATTCGCCGTTTGCCGCAGACTACGCGGGGGGGTCGGACCGGACCGGGCGGCGGAGAAACGAATGGTTGTGCGCCCCATCAATTTAAGGTGGTCAAAACGCTGGTGGATTTACGTGCCCTCAAGTCTGAGTGGGATGTCCTATTTTCTCAAAGCGGCCGGCCTGGACAAGTATTTCAGACGCATGCGTGGTGCCAAACGTGGACCGAAACGTTCCTGTCCGAGCAGGGGGGTTCTTCATCGCTTTTCATCTTGACGGCGCGGCAGGGTGATCGCCTCGTGATGGTTTGGCCGCTCGCCAAAGAGCATTCGGCCGGTCTTACACGCCTTGTGTGGTTGGGATCACCTGTCACGCAATACGGCGACGTCCTGGTGGATCACAATGAAGACGTGGGCGCGCTCTTGACCAAGGTATGGTCATTCATCAAAGACGAAGCGGATGTCGCCTACATTCAACTTGGTAAGGTTCGTGAGGATGCGATTTTGCATCGCTTCATGCAATCAAGCGGAGCCTTACGCACGCTGGTCGAAGGTGCACCGCAGCTCGATCTGTCGCAGGCGTCCGACTACGAGGGTTACGCTCAGAAGTTTTCGACAAAATCTCGAAAGACCCGACAACGAAAAATGCGCAAGCTTGCCAAGGTCGGCGAGGTCACCATTGACCGGCACCATGGTGGTGAGGCTGCGCGAGAGACTGTTCGCGAAGCACTTGCGATGAAGCGTATTTGGCTTCAGGCAACAGGCCGCGTCAGCAAGGCGATCATGGACCCACGGACCGAGGCGTTTTTCCTCGCGATTTGCGATGAAGCGGTCGCGCAGGAAGCCGGCACGCTGGTGACTGCCATGCGTGTTGATGGAAAACTCGCGGCGGCTGAGATTTGCTTTTCCTGCAAAGGGCAGCTCGTCGTGCACGTGTTGGTTTATGAACTCGAGTTCGAGAAATTCAGCGCAGGGCAGAACCTACTTGAGCACTCAATCGCGGCTTGCTTTGAAAACGAGATCACGTGTTTTGACCTTATGGCACCAGCGGATTCATACAAACTGGCCTGGGCTGACAAGTCGCTGGACGTCACGGATTGGTGCCAGCCGTTGACGTTTGCTGGCCGCTGTTGGGTAGTCGGATATCTGGGCCTTGTTCGCGAAAATCTTAAGCGGGCGCAGGCTGCGACACCCCTCTCGGTTCGCCGCTTTCTTGCTGGCGTGCATTGCCGGCTGACCGCCCAGCGGGCCTCTTGATCGCAACAAAGCCTCAGGCCCTGTTGGTCTGCTCCACTCAGCGGACACCGAGTTTCTTTTGCAAGCTCGATGATGATGTCGTGTATTGGAACAGCACTTTCTTGCCGGGGTTGATCAAGCGGTTTGCTGCTTGCGCCATCAAGGCTGCTTCATGGAAGCCTGAGAGAATGAGCTTCAGCTTTCCGGGGTAATTGTTGATATCCCCAATAGCGAAGATGCCGGCTTCACTGGTTTCGAACTTTTCGGTGTCTACAGGCACGAGGTTCTCGTCAAGGTTCAAGCCCCAGTTCGCGATCGGCCCTAGCTTCATGGTCAAGCCGAAGAATGGCAGAACTGTATTGACGGCCAGCTCTTCCTCGCCTGTTTTGGTTTTGATCGTGACCTGTTCGAGTTTGCCGTCCTCGCCTTTCAGCTCGGTCACCTGTCCAATTTTCAAATTCAACTGCCCGTCGGCAACAAGCTTTCGCATCTGCTCTACCGAGTGTGGGGCACCGCGGAAATCATCGCGGCGGTGCAGGAGTGTCAAGCTTTTGGCGATCGGTTGAAGGTTGAGCGTCCAGTCCAACGCACTATCACCACCGCCGATGATGAGGATGTCGCGGTCGCGGAAGTCTTCCATGCGTCGGACCGAATAGAAGACGGATTTGCCCTCATAGTCTTCGATGCCTGCGAGCGGCGGACGCTTGGGCGTGAATGAGCCGCCACCCGCCGCAATCGCGACGACCTTCGTAATGAAGGTCGTGCCAATATCGGTTTTCAGTTCGAACCGCCCATCATCCAAGCGCTTGAGTTCGTCAATACGCTCGCCCAGGTGGAATTCAGGATCAAATGGTTTGATTTGCTCCATCAGTCTGTCGGTGAGTTCTTGTCCGGTGACGATGGGAAGTGCTGGGATGTCGTAGATTGGCTTTTCCGGATACAGCTCCGCACACTGCCCTCCGACCTTGTCGAGAATATCGATCAGGTGGCACTTGATGTCCAAAAGGCCCAGTTCGAAGACGGCAAAAAGCCCAACTGGACCTGCACCAATAATCACGCAATCGGTTTCGATTTTTGCGTTGGTGTCGTGTTCGTTATCGGGTTCGGTAGCGACATCTTGCGGTGACATCTGGGGTCCCTCTCGGTCAAATTGGGCTGTGCCAGTTTGTTTGACGGTTTAGAAACGCTCAACCGGCGTATCAGCCCGGACCAGTGGACCGCGATATGCGGAAATTCGGCAGGGCAGCAATCGGATTAGAACTGCTTGGCCGGGATTTTCAGCACGAGGCCATCTAGCTCGTCGGTGACTTTGATCTGACAACTCAGTCGACTTTCTTCGCGCACATCAAAGGCGAAATCGAGCATGTCTTCTTCCATTTCAGCGGGCCCGCCGGTCTTCTCGCGCCAAGCGTCGTCGACGTAAACATGACAGGTTGCACAAGCACAGGCTCCTCCACATTCTGCTTCGATGCCTGGAACATTGTTCAGTTTTGCAGCTTCCATGACAGTGTTGCCGGTTTTGGCTTCAACCGTTTGGCTCTCGCCGGTTGGCTGAGTGAATGTGATCTTTGCCATGGGCGTGCGTGCGTCCTTTTTCAGATTCCGTTCGATCATCGGGTAACGCGATCCCTCTGGGACCGACTGCCCGTTCTAACGTGTTCGAGATTGTTTCCGTCAGAACTCTGCAAGCAGACACCCAACTTGACGCCGCTACTAGAGGCGAGACGCCAAGGCCGGGTGTGCTGGGTGGCATGAAATACTGGGCTGCCGCTCAACTTGCAAGCCACGCTAACGCATGTGTTAGGACTGCGTTCGGTGCATTTTATGATGAGGTTGGTCAGTCGGGCTGATCACTGTCGCTAGCGCAATGCTGAAGCAATCGACGCGAGCGTGTCATCGCTGATTTTGTTCAACTGACACAATACATGCTGATAGGTTTCATCGGACGACAAGTCGACGTCAGTGCTGGCGAATTCTTCTGTCTTTTTAGCTACTTCGGCCAATTTCCACGCGCCAATTGCGCGGGCTGAACCCTTGAGCGTATGGCCGGCGCGCATGAGATCGTCTCTTGTCTCTGCGTGGAGAATGGTTTTCAGCATGCTGGGGAGTTGCGCAGCAAAAAGCGCAAGGATCTCGTTCTCAAGTGCCAGATCCCCCATCGTGTAACGGGCCAAGTGCACGCGGTCGATCGCACCATCTGCACTGTCACGCGATGTTTTGGCTTCCGTTGTTATTGGCTTGGCTGGTGTTTCGGCCTTCGCTGGACTATGGCTGCGGGCGCGTTTTCGCCTATCGGACCTGCTGATGCTCTCATCTTGATCAAGCGCAACGCATGGTGTTCCCGCGACTAGCATATCTTTCTACAATCCAGTTCTTGATCCGTAGAGCACTGACTGTGCTCCGTATCCGTCTTAACGTCTACCCGTTTCTCTCAACGTGGCATTGGTCAGTTTGACCGGCTTGAGATGCATAAGGTGCATAAATTGTGCCCCGTTTGTCTGGTTTAGAGGCAATCTCTTAGGCCATCTTGCTGCGTGCAGTCGGTCCCACGTTTATATTGGCAATAGAATTCGAACAGCCCGTGAAGAGTTGTGGTCCAATCCGCACCCTTCTTCGCAAGATTTGCGTAACGTTTGCTGTATACTTAACTGCGAGTAACCTTGGTTCTGCCCCAAACGCGACCTAACCGTGGAGCGGGGTGGCGCACGAATCGGACGTCAAGTCTCCAGTGGATAAGCTGGTCGATAACGAGCGCTAATTGATTGAGCCTGCGGGGAGATCGGGTATCTTTCGATCTACGGGAAAGAGCGGTCGCTCTTATTTGGGCGGGCATATGGGTCAAAACAAAAGCAAACAGACGGACGCAGAACGTTTGAAACCAGCACCTGCTGCAGGTTCTGGGTCACTCACTGAGAAACTGGCTGGTGTGTCCGCAAACGGGGCAACGAGCCAGGGCTCGGGTGTGGGCGCGCCGCCACCTCTTCCCAACGGGGCGCCATCCGATACACCATCGACGCCACTCAAGGGCCTGGATGCACTGATGGGACTGAATGGTGGGCAGCCGAAAAAGGCTCAGCCGGCTGATATTCTCAAGTTAGAACCTGCCAGCAAGACTTCGGGGACGACGTCTGCGGCACCCGATAAACGCAACACACTTTCGATCGATGGTGGCCTCAATGGCGTTAGCGCGTCGGGCGTGGCTACTGAAGACACACTGCGTGGTCCACCGCCGCCCGTTCCCCCAAGCACTGGAGCGAATGGCTCAAACGGGTCTAAGCACGAGGCAAAAGCGAACACTGACAAAGCTGATATCGATCAGGACGATGAGGAGCAGACGGACGGGTCGCAGAGGCGGTCAGCCAAAAGGCGCCCGTCGGGACCTGTTCGTCGGCAAGTGGCTGCAAATGATGACGCACCCTCAATTGGTGGCCTGATCTATGCGCTGGAACAAAAACCATCCAGCACTCCGTTTAAGTACGCTGCGGCCGCCTCAATTGGTTGGGGGCTTTTGGGTGGTGGATTTGCCGGCTTCAACATCTATGGAGCGGTTCAGCAGGGCGCTGCGTTTTCGAGCGTTCTGATGAGGCCCGACACCTTCTTTATGTTTGCCGCCGTTGCGGTGCCTATTGCCGTGATCTGGTTTCTCGCGGTGCTGGCCTGGCGCTCCGAAGAGCTGCGACTGCGCTCGTCCACCATGACGGAAGTTGCAATTCGCCTTGCCGAGCCAGACCGCATGGCAGAGGAATCGGTCGCTTCTCTCGGGCAGGCCGTGCGCCGACAAGTGTCGTTTATGAACGATGCCGTTAGTCGTGCGCTGGGTCGCGCTGGCGAGCTTGAAGCACTTGTACATAATGAAGTCACTGCGCTGGAACGCAGCTACGAACAAAATGAACGCAAAATCCGCGGGCTGATTGAAGAACTGTCTGGTGAACGATTTGACTTGCTTGATACAAGCGAGCGGATTGTCAAAACACTTGATCATGTCGGCACGCGGGTTCCCGAATTGCTGGAATCGCTAAGCGGTCAGCAACAAAAACTCGCGCACATTATCGAAGGTGCAGGCGACAACCTGGAAATGCTTGAAACGTCCTTGTCGGGCCGGACTGAGCATCTGCAAACGGTACTGACCGACTACACGGGCGCGCTTGATACGTCTTTAGAAAGCCGCACCGAAGATATCCAGGTGCTGTTGAGCGATCACCGCAAAGTCGTCGACGAGAAGATCGTCGGTGAGCACGAAAAACTGGGCGAGACGCTTGAGACGCAAAACGCACGCATGCAGGCCGTGCTCGAAGACTACACCATGGCACTTGCAACTGCGCTTGGGGCACGCAGCAACGATATGCAGGCCGCGTTCGACAGCAACATGCAGACGCTGGACAGCTCGATGGCGCAGCGGACTGATAACCTTCAGACGGTGTTTGAGGCTTACGCACAGGCGCTCGACACAACGATTGCTCAGCGTGCCGATAACTTGAACTCCAAGCTGGTTGAAAGAACGCAGGCGTTGGATGATGCGTTCAGCAACCGACTGCAGTTGTTTGACGAGTCGATCTATCGCTCAACTTCTGCCATCGACAGTGCAGTTGGAGAGCGTGCACAGGCTCTCTCGAGTGCTTTGGAAAGTCACGCGCGTGAATTCAAGGAAACGATCACGCTGCAAGCGGCTGATCTTGATGAATCCATGGCTATGGGCATCAACGCCGTCCGCCGATCAAGCGAAAACATCACGCGACACTCGATCAAGGCCATCGAAGGGATCGCAGGACAGTCCGATTTGTTGAAGAACGTTTCGGAAAACCTGCTCACGCAGATCAATTCCGTCACGAACCGCTTTGACAGCCAGGGCCAGACGATCATGAAGGCGGCGAGCGCGTTAGAATCCGCAAACTTCAAGATCGATCAGACGCTGCAAAACCGTCATGCTGAACTGGCCCAGACTTTGGACCGGATGTCAGGCAAAGCCGAAGAGTTCGGGAAGTTCCTTGAAGGCTATTCGAGCACCATTGAAGGGACACTTAGCGAAGCTGAAACCCGTGCGCGAGCTGTTGCGGATGAACTAAAAAGTGGGACCGAAGTTCAGCAGCGCGTTGTGCTTGAAGATCTCGAACGCTTCCGCTCCGAAACGGACAATAAGAGCCAACAGACACTTGATCAGGTGCGACAGCAATTCAGTCAGGTCAGCGACGAGGTCTCGACGCGGCTTGGGTCTTTGAGCAGTCAAATCGATGAGACGAGTGCCGATGTGCGGCGTAAGGCTGAGGCGGCTGCCCAGAGCGTTTCCCAGGACCAAGAACGACTTCGGGCGCACATGGACGATCTCCCACAGACAGCCCAGAAGAGTACCGAAGCCATGCGGCGCGCACTGCAAGATCAGTTGCGTGCGTTGGAAGACCTTTCGCAATTCACCAATCGGGAAGCTGGGTCGCGAGACATTCAAGCGCCGGTTGGTGGAGGAAGCAACGGTGCGCCAAATACGGGAGCCGCCACCGCAGCTCCGTCAGGACCTCACAGCGGCGTAGGCGGGGCAGTAGCGCCTCCTGCGAACCAGGTGAGCGAACGCTCTCTCAGCACGCTTTCGAAAAACCTCGCGCGTGAGATCTCAGAGCGCGCTGATCCACCGGCGCGTGACGCACTTCAGCCGACAGCACCGCAGGGTGGTGGTGGCACTCATGGGTCAAGCGCTGCATCGCAAGGCTCACCGCAAGGTCAGTCACAACCGGCATCTGGACATCAACCAGTCTCCACACCGGTTTCGGGGCCAAACCCTGGCGCATCTGCTGCAGGAGGGCGGCCGGAAGGCTGGTCGGTTGGCGACTTACTCAAGCGCGCGTCCGATGGTTCAGACAGTGCGCCTGATACCTCCAATGGCGCGACGACTTCCGGGCCGTTCGGTGTGGATCTTCGCATTTTGGCTCAAGGCCTTGCGCCAGACCGAGCCATGGACATTTGGAACCGGCTTCGCAGTGGTCAACGTGGATTTATGTCTCCTGGGCTGTATACGGCTGAGGGACATAAGGCGTTCGTTGAGATCAGCCAACGTCACGCGACTGATGCAAACCTTCAGCAACGCATCACGAAATATCTTTCGGACTTCGAGGGGTCCCTGCGGCATGCAGAGCAAAGCGATGCGAGCGGTGCTGCTGTTTCTCAGCAACTGGTTTCCGAAGGCGGTCGCGTGTATTTGATCCTTGCTCATGCGAGTGGCCGACTGAACTGACGTCGCTTCCGCCACTCGCCTCTGACCTTAAGGCCAGTGATTTTGCCAATAGCCGCTAATCTCTTCGATGTCTGCTCGGAAACGTTTGAGCTGGCCACACCATTTGTCATTTCGCGCGGCGCAAAGTCTTTGGCCGAGACAATCACCGTCACGTTGCAATGTATAGTTGAGGGCAGAACTATCATTGGCCGTGGCGAAGCCGTCCCGTACGCACGCTACGGTGAAACGGTTGAGGGCACACTGGCTGCTATCAAAGCCATTGGTCCGAAGTTGTCAAACCGCACGGCACTTCAAGATCTGTTGCCACCGGGTGCTGCACGAAACGCACTCGACTGTGCGTTTTGGGATCTCGAAGTCAAAGCGCGCGGTATTCCCGCCTATCAGTTGGCCGGCCTGGATGACCTGACGTCGACTGAGACCTTTTACACCCTGAGCCTGGGCTCGCCCGAAGACATGGCGCAGCAGGCACTATCTGTCCCGCAACTGAAATGCCTGAAGCTGAAGTTGGGCGGCGGCTTGCTGGATACGGAGCGGATGACGCGGGTTCGGCAGGTCCGACCTGATGCACGACTGGTTGGCGATGCGAATGAAGCCTGGTTGCCCGACATACTGGCGCAACTGATGGAAGCCGCATCGCAGAACGCTATTGAGGTGATCGAACAGCCGCTTCCTGCGGGTGAAGACGCTGCTCTCGCATCGATCAAAAGCGGCTTTCCCAACGTGATGCTTTGTGCAGATGAAAGTGTTCATTCTCGCTCCGGGCTGGCTGATTTGCTGGACCGCTATGGCGCGATCAATGTGAAGTTGGACAAGGCCGGCGGACTGACGGAGGCACTCGCGCTGACGGGGCATGCGCGCGCGCTTGGTTTCAAGGTGATGGTTGGGTCCATGGTGTGTTCATCACTCGGGATCGCGCCGGCGATGATCCTCGCGCAGGGCGCGGCGTGGGTTGATCTTGATAGCCCGCTGTTGCTTGCTCGGGACCGCCCGCATGCGCTTGTTGTCTCGCGTAGCGGGGTCGTCCAGCCGCCGTTGCCTG
>JBCBRD010000096.1:0-11819 GCA_039819885.1 Pseudomonadota bacterium | reverse complement strand
TACGCCGTTCTGGTCCGCCCCAACACTTCTTCCTCAATAAGTACTCAGACGCACCCCACCGTCCTCCTAGCCTGCGTCACCAGACTTGAGCGGGCCTCCATTTCTGAATGGACGGCTACCTCCGAGTACAATCCAGGTGACGCACGCTAGACATACGATGGCGATCGTCTGAGTAAATATTGAAGCAGAATTCTTGGCGCGGACCAGACCGGCGTAAAACATCGAGAGGCCAGGTATCGTCATCATCAAAACGAGCACTGTGCAAATGAGCACAAATGCGGTGTCGCCTTTGTCCGTGGCGGCATTGGCGTGGGTTGTTTGCAAGATCAGGAGTGGAAGAAACCAAAGGACTGGCGCCCCAAGCAACGGCTGGCGCATGAGCCTATTTTTGATTGTGTTGCTTTTGATATCAGTTGGCAGTGGTTTCTCGGCGTCAGGTGTTTTCTGTATTCCAAAAATCTTTATACCGAACATTACTCTGCCCAATGATTTCCTACAGCGCGTCTCGTGGAACGATTTGCCTTTTTGCGTGACAGCAGCATAAAGAACTTTGTCGCACAATCATGTTCACCGCGCGCAACTGCAGGCTTTTTATGCCACGGTGTGCTCTTGGTTGGTGGCTAATAATTAGGCGGCAGCACGGCTAATAATTGACCTTTCCAAGCACGTATTTCGGCTTATGTTATTGAAGTCGCAACGAATCACTGTGCGCGCAGTCGGGCGCAGGTGTTGATTGCCGGAGCTGCCTTCAATGGATACTGCTGGTCCAGGTTCAGACCGTCGTGAATTGGAAGATGATCATCGTGAGGTTGCAACGGTTGACCCTGCGTTGTCGTCAACGTCGGATGAAGTTGCTGAGTTAGATGAGGGTCGATCGTTAGTACCGGTCGCGGTCGCGCAGGATCAGTTGCCTCATAAGGACGCCGCATACTCTGGATCGTTGCGCGGTGCTGCCACCACATCGGCGCCGAGCGTTCCGGGTTCACACCATCGAGGACAAGGTACGATGGTGGTGTTGTCCGTCATCGTTTCGCTCGTGACATGTATCGTGGTGTCGGCAGTTGCATTCATCGCAATTAACCCGCCGGTCTGAGATTGGTTCGGCGCGCCGCTTTAAGTGGGTGAATTCGTCCACTCTTGCTCAAACACTTTGCGTCAAAGCACGCCAGGCGATGTCACGCCGGTGGTGGCTTTCGGGCCAGTCGATCAGATCAACCGCGGTATAGGCTTGTGCTTTTGCTGCTGCGATCGTGTCTGCTACGGCCGTTACGTTCAAAACGCGCCCGCCGTTTGCGAGCAATGCGCCATCGGGTGCCGACTTTGTTCCAGCATGGAAGACTGTGACGCCTTCAAGTGCATTCGCCGCATCCACATTCTTGATAGGGCTGCCTTTTTCAACCGGTCCGGGGTACCCCTTGGCGGCCATAACGACGGTAAGCGCTGCGCTGTCTGACATGTCGATTGTAATGCTTGATAACCGTCCTTCAGCCGTTGCTAGAAGCACATCCAATAGGTCTGATTTCAAGCGCGGGATGATGACCTGGCACTCCGGATCGCCGAAGCGAACGTTGTACTCGATTAGTTTTGGGCCCTTGTCGGTCAGGATCAAGCCGGCGTACAGAATGCCGCGATACGGTGTGCCGCGCTTTGCCATGGTTTCGAGGGTTGGTTGGATGATCGTGCGCATGGCTTCTTCGATGAGGGCATCTGTCATGACCGGAGCTGGAGCGTAGGCGCCCATGCCGCCGGTGTTTGGTCCCTTATCGCCGTCCAGTGCGCGTTTGTGATCTTGAGCGGTTCCGAGAAGTTTCGCGGTTGTGCCGTCGGCCAAGATGAAAAGACTTGCTTCTTCGCCCTGCAAAAACTCTTCGATGATGACCTCAGCGCCTTCCGTTTCTGTCCGACCATGTGTGCCGTCGAAACATGCATTGATGGCCGCTGTTGCAGCATCTGGGTCTTCGGCGATGGTGACGCCTTTGCCTGCAGCCAATCCGTCAGCCTTGATCACGGTGGGGTAGTTGGCGCCTGCTGCGACGTAGGCTTTTGCGCTTTCCCCGGTATCAAACCATTCATAGTCTGCCGTCGGAATGCTTGCTTCATCACACAATTGCTTGGTGAAGGTCTTTGAGCCTTCAAGTTCGGCTGCAGCATTGGTCGGGCCAAAGGCTGTGATCCCGGCGCTGGTCAGATCATCCACGATGCCTGCCACCAATGGGATCTCTGGTCCGACAACGACCAAACCAATGTTCTGCACTCTGCAAAAATCAATCACAGCCTGATGGTTTGTAAGATCCAGTGTGATGCACTCTGCAACCTCCTTGATGCCTGCGTTGCCAGGAGCGCAAAACAACTGTTCCAATCTTGGGCTCTTGGACAGTCCCCAGCAAAGAGCATGTTCGCGTCCGCCGCCGCCGATAACCAGAACGTTCATTTGTGGGGCTAACCTCGGTTTCTTGGTGCTTAGTGGAGGCTCAGACAAGAGTTGGGCCGGTGAGATGGAGTTGCAGTATGTCTGTCTACAGGTTCATGCCGCGAGCTGCTCGCTGTCCACGATTTGCTTGTTTGTCATGTCGGTTGGGTGTTCGCGTGAGTTCGGCGCGTGGTGTATCATCTTCGTGGCGGCAAACAAATCAGGAGTTTTTGCTTTTTGGCACGGCAGGCAAAAGATCGCGTTCAAAGGACCGGAGGATCTGGTGAAGGGAGCGGTCCATCGAATGTCCCAGAGTTTTCAGTCAGCGAATTGTCGGGTGCTATTAAACGGGCGCTAGAAGACGGTTTTGGGCACGTGCGATTGCGTGGCGAAATTTCGGGGTATCGCGGTCCGCATGCTTCAGGGCATTGCTATTTCGGCCTGAAGGATGAAAAGGCTAAAATCGATGCGGTTGTCTGGCGCGGTGTCTTCTCGAAACTGAAGGTCGCGCCGGAGGAGGGTATGGAGGTGATTGCGCAGGGGCGGATCACATCCTACCCGGGGTCATCGAAGTACCAGATCGTGATCGAATCGCTCGAGCCCGCCGGTGTTGGCGCGCTGATGGCGATTTTGGAAGCGCGCAAAAAACAGCTTGCGGCTGAAGGGCTGTTTGATGACGCCCGTAAGCAACTCATTCCGTTTTTACCACGCGTCGTTGGGATTGTGACGTCGCCGACAGGTGCCGTCATTCGCGACATGCTTGCTGGCTTCACAGAGAGGTACCCGGCCCGGGTCGTTGTTTGGCCGGTGCGGGTTCAAGGTGAGACGTCGGGCGCAGAAGTGGCTGCGGCTGTGCGCGGGTTCAATGGGTTGCCGACAGCGGGTGGTCCAGTTTTGAGGCCTGATCTGATTATCGTCGCGCGCGGTGGTGGCAGTCTTGAGGACCTTTGGGGCTTCAATGATGAGGCTGTTGTGCGCGCTGTCGCAGAGAGCGAGTTGCCGGTCATTTCAGCCGTCGGCCATGAAACGGATTGGACGTTGATTGATCTTGCGGCCGATGCGCGTGCACCAACACCGACGAAGGCCGCGGAATGGGCTGTGCCAAAATTCGCTGATCTGGTCTCGCAGACAACCGACCTGACGGGGCGTCTTCGGTCCTCAGCATTTCGCAGGATCGATTTGGCGCGTTCAGCCTTGAAAGCGGCTGCCGGTGGGTTGCCACGTCGTGATAATCTTTTGGCTCTTCCACGCCAACGCTTCGATGCGTTAGAGCAGAGGTTGCCGCGTGCGCTGGTCGCGAGCACCCGAGGGCACGCCAACCGTGTCGGGCAGGCTGCTGCCAGACTTCAGCCGGGGTTGTTGCGATCTCGAATTGGGTCTTCCGCTGATCGGTTGCGTGCTGCGTCGTCGCGGGGACGTGAGGCGCTGTTGCATATCGCGGGTCAGCGCCGACGACGGCTTGACCTGTTGGCGGGGCGGGTGTCCGTGCAACCGATTCTGATGCGATCACAGGCCTCACGTGACCGGCTTGACGGCGTGACCCGGCGAAGCGCGTTGGCTTTTCATTCTATTGTCGATGGACGTCGGCGCTCGCTCGATTCGCTGGCGATGCTGCTTAAGTCTCTTAGCTATCAAGGTGTTTTGAGCCGTGGGTTTGCACTCGTTCGTAATCGCGAGGGTGTGGCGCAGCGTCAAGCGGGTGGTTTGCAGGCTGGCATGCAACTAAGCGTAGAGTTTCACGATGGTCGGGTTGGCGTTGTCGTGGGCAATGACAGCCCAGTCGGTCTTGGTCCTGGAGGTGGGCAAAAAACGTCGAGTGCGGGGTCGGATGTGACAACTCAAACTGGTTTGTCCAATGAGGCAACTGTTTCGTCAGCCGTCGATGGAGAACCGACGCGCAACCAGAAGAACCGTGGTAAACGGCGCGCGCCTGATCAAGGGTCATTGTTTTAAGGCTTGAAACCTTCTGCAAGGTTTGTTGATACGGTTGACATGATGCCAGCTTGACGCGGTGGCTCAACTTGGCATGCTGCGGCGGGTTGTCATCGAACGGTAGCTTTTTACCGTACTTGTAGGGTACATAAACGGTCGGCCCATTCCTGCTTAGGGGCAAAGGGACAATCATGAATCGGTTTGAGAAGTTTTTCGGCTTGAAGGGGGAAGCTCGGCTTCGATACCTGGATGGCGAATTCCAGGTCACGTCGCCCGGAGATTTCGTGCATTGTGCTGTTTCGGGGCAGGTCATCGCCCTTGGCGATCTGCGGTATTGGAGCGTGGATCTGCAGGAAGCCTACGCGTCTGCCGATATTTCGATGAATAGGTACTTGGAGCTGAGACGGAAGGGTTCATTGAAGTCGACCTCTTGACCGTCAGCGCGCTGAGCGCATGGCTGTCAGCCTCGCTCGAATGACGTCCTCGGTCTTACGATCCAGTTTCATGTCGATGAAAAGCACTTCAGTCTTTTCCCGCAACGCAGCATGCGTAGGGTTTGCAGGATCCAATCGCACGAAGTCTTTCTCAGTGGTTACCAACTGAGTGTTGGTTGCCTCGGATTTCGCCAGCAGGCTTTTTGCCTCAGCTTCGGTAAGGGTGTGGTGGTCAGGGAATGACACCGTCTCAGCCACTTGTAAGCCCTCGGCTGCAAGTGTTCTGTAAAACGCTTTTGGACTGCCTATTCCGCAAAACGCTAGAAATGCTTGACTGCTGTTGGTTGATGGATCTCGGCGGGGCGCGACATACATGTTGCCCATCGAGACGTTGGATGTCTCGAGAGTAGAAGGAAGTGGCGAGGTGGGGGTGTTCTGATCGCCATTGATGATGGCCAGGTCTACTTTGGGTAGCTGGAAGTCTAGCGGTGCGCGCAACGGACCTGAAGGAATGACGCGGGCGTTGCCTAAGCCACGTGCACCATCAATCAGTGCAATAGAGAAGTCCTTCTTCAATTGTGGATTCTGGAGCCCGTCGTCCATGATTATCAGGGTGATAGCTGAGTTTGACTCGATAATTTTCCGGGCGCCGTCTGCGCGATTTCGCGCAACGCACGTGGGGTGATCAGCGGCTAGCAGAAGCGGTTCGTCGCCGACGTCTTTGGCAGTCTGTCTGTCCACGTCGACCCACGTGGGTTGTTTGATCTTACCCGTATAACCCCTCGTTAAGAATGCTGGTGTGTGGCCCGCGTCGATGGCAAGGTTTGCAATGGTTCTTGCCGTTGGTGTCTTGCCTGTTCCACCAGCCGTAAGGTTGCCAACGCAGATCACTGGCACAGGAGCTTGCCAGGGAACCGTTTGCGAAAAACGGCGTTTGGTGGCGGCGGTGTAAAGTGCGGCAACCGGCGACAGGCCTGCTGCGATCAGCCTGTTTGATAGAGTCGGGGGTCCATACCACCAAGGAGGTTCGCTAACTGGCACGCTCTAGGTCCGGCGAACGATTTGATTGGGTGTCGGATGGCGTGTTGGGGTCCATACGGGTCAGATTTGGTTCATTCGAGGAGCTTTGCTCCAAGGACTGACCACCAGCCATAGCGCTTGCCAACAGAACGTCGAGTGTCACATCGAGTGCCCCAGATTTGGTTTCAATGACGTGGCGCGCACGTGTGACCATGCTGCTTGCTTCAACACTGTTCTGGAGCAGCCGTGCGACCGCGTCTGCAAGTTCTTTATCGGATGCAACGGACAGTGCAGCTGAATTTGACAACAGCTGTTGGTATGTTTCTTCGAAGTTCTTGATGTGAGGCCCGGTAATGACCGCACAGTCGCGCTTGATGGCCTCGATCGGGTTGTGTCCGCCCGTCTCGCTCAGCGATCCGCCGATAAATGCAACAGGTGCGAGGGCGAAGAAAGTGCCGATCTCGCCGATGGTATCTGCGATGTAAATGTCTGTCGTGTTGTCCGGCCTCAAACCGTCAGATCGTTGCGCAACGCGGAGGCCTTGCATCTTCAGATCTTCGGCGATTTGAACGCCTCGCGCAGGGTGCCTTGGTACGATAATGGTGAGCAGGTCGTTGGCTGTGGCGGCCAATCGGCGATGCGCTTCGCCGATAATGGATTCTTCCGGTGCATGGGTGCTGGCTGCCAGCCAAATCGGACGCACGCCTATGGCTTTGGTGAGTTCCAAATGCGCTTCGGGATCGATCGGCGGTGGAGCAGCGTCGTACTTCAGGTTTCCAGTTTTTATAACATTGCGCACGCCGAGCTGTTGGAAGCGATAGGCCATAAGATCATCTTGGCATAGCACGGTTTCGATGCGTCCAAAGAGTGCTTCTGCTGTTTTCAATCGTGCCTTCCAACGCGAAAAAGACCGGCTGGACATCCGGCCGTTTACCAAGGTGATTGGTGTTCCGCGGGCCTTGGATTCCAGGATTAAGTTCGGCCAGATTTCTGATTCCGTCAAAACAGCCAAATCCGGACGCCAGTGGTCAAGAAAGCGGCGAACGTAACTGGGAACGTCAATGGGAACGTATTGATGGATTGCGCATTGTGAGAGGCGCTCGGTTGCCACGGCCGCAGATGTTGTCGTGCCAGTCGTCAGGAGAATGTTGAGGTCGGGACGTCGCTGTTTGAGGCCCTGGATGATCGGAGCAATTGCATTGGTCTCACCGACGCTGGCTGCATGGAGCCAAACCAATGGGCCATCTGGCCTGGGCTGACTTGGGTTTCCGAGGCGTTCGCCGCGACGCGTTAGATCTTCCTTGCCGCGCCGTTCCCGTCGCTTGAGGATACTAGGCGCTGCAAAGCGCAGGGATTGCGTTGCAGCTCGATAGACCTTTAAGGCGTTGCTGGTTGCTGGCGGCGCAGCTTGCGTTTCTCGGGCATGATTTGGCGTTATTTGATTCACGTCCCTCCCAACAAGCTGGTAAGCGCGGCGGGTGGCTACATTCAGCTCGTCTTGGAGCTCGCGCCTCAAGGCCTCTAGGACCTCGGCATTGGCATCTCTTGGGACTTCGATCGGTTTGCCGGCCACGAACGCTAGTTTGGAGAACGGGAGATTTACGGTCATCCTGCTCCACGTCCGAAAGGACTTGAACCGGCTGGTCGCGGGGGCGATCGGGATAATCGGACGACCCGACATGCGCGCCAACTGGATAATTCCCTGGCCGACGGTGCGGGCCGGACCTGGCGGAACGTCTGCAGTCATCACAACCGTTTTGCCGTCCTGAAGCGCTCGGGTGCAGGCCCGAAGGGCATAGCTGCCGCCTCGGTCTTTCTTTCGATGACCTGCGCCGGCACCACGAACGAGGGTGACATCAAACTGGCGCATCGCTTCGCCGATCAGGTCAGCGTCACCATGCCGGGCAACCATGGCCGCGATATCAATGCCGACGCCACGGTTCAGTGTTGACAGCATCATGAATTGGCCGTGCCAACACGCAAGGATGAACGGGTGATGTGACGCTGACCAAGCAGGCAGATCCGCGGGCTCGTAGGTCTTGGTGGAGGTGCGATCGACAAGCGTAATCAGGCCCGCCAGGCTGCGGCCACCGTAGCGACCTAGTCGCTTTTTGTTCTGCTTCGTCGTCAGCTGCTTTTTCCGTCCATTCTAGCCGTCTGCACCTCAGCCACTTGGCGCGGTGCACCTGCGTTTCACAACCGTCGCACATCTGCCACGTTCCAGTTATGCCTGAAAAAGGTGTTTGCGTGCAAAAACGCCTTCGCGAGGGAGGTTTTCCAAGGGTTTCGCGCTACGGGTGTTGCTCGATTGCCTGTCCGGGCAAATTGCGGTTCATTCTCGCGAGAATGTCAGAGTATAAATCCATGACTTAACTCGCTTAATCGGCTAACCCCATAGGGAGGCTGGTCAATGCATGTGGCCTTTTCGGGTGGTGTTTTGTCTGCGCGCAGATGTGCTGCTAGGCTCTACAACGCTCGCGACGATTCTCATCGTGTGCCGGCGATTTAGCGGCTGCGAGCAATGAAACTGTCTTTGTTGGGGCATGGATTTACTACCGATCGCTGGTGATCGATATTGGAAGTGCGTCCGTTTGCGTTGGCCAGCAGTGATGAGACGACGCGTGTACGAGGTGTCGACCGCGTATTGTCAACCCGAATGAGCAGATAACGGACAGAAATGGCATCTCTGGCAAAACGCGCTAAACGCGCCGTTCGCGGTGTCACGATGGCTTGGCGCCACGGGTTAATCGCGAATGCGCCGGATTGGGCACGGCGTCGGTTTGGTCCGGCTGCGGGCTACCTCGATATGCTGCTCGTAGACCATGGACTTTTGAGATTTGCCTATTTGAACAAGCATCGGCTGGCTCATGACGCTTGGCGGAGTGCACAACCTGCACCTCATCAAATCCGAGCGATGGCCCGTCAGGGTGTTCGTACAATTATCAATCTGCGCGGTGAGCGTGTTTGCGGAAGCTATTGGTGGGAGCGTCGGGCGTGTGAGGCCGCAGGGATCCGTCTGATCAATTTTCCCGTTGGGTCGCGTGCGGCTCCAACGCGGGATGAGCTTTATCGGGCGAAAGAGCTGTTTGAAACGGTTGAGTACCCGATTGTGATGCACTGCAAATCGGGGGCCGATCGTGCGGGTCTGATGAGCGTGCTCTACCGCCATATGCGGGAAGGGTGGCCGATAGAAGACGCCATCAAAGAACTGTCGCTCAAGTATGGTCACATCAGACAGGCTGATACGGGTGTGCTTGATCGTGTCTTTGAACGCTATCTTCGCGATAGTTCGGAAACACCCATGACCTTCTTCGAGTGGGTGGATACGGTTTATGACCCTGATGAGGTCAAGGCCACATTCCGTGCTCACGGGATGGCAAACCGGTTGGTGAATTCTGTTCTTCGCCGAGAGTAGTCGTATTGGACCAGGCCCCAGTTAGAGGCAGGCTCTGTTGCATTCCTAATGCAATGTTGCCGGTGACTTGCTTGGCCCCGCACCCAGTCGCTGCGTCTTTGCTAGGCCCGCGTAAATGCCATCCTGTGCGATGAGTTCGCCGTGGGTTCCCTGCTCCGCCAAACGACCTTGATCGAATACGCAGATCATGTCGGCGTTCTGAACTGTCGAAAGGCGGTGCGCGATAACGAGTGTTGTGCGGTTCTTTGTAAACTTCGCCAAGGCATCTTGAACAAGGCGTTCAGACTCGGTGTCGAGCGCACTCGTTGCTTCGTCTAGCAGCAGGATAGGCGCATCCTTCAAAATCGCACGGGCTAACGCGAGGCGTTGTCGCTGGCCGCCTGACAGGCGCTGTCCTCGATCCCCAATTCGGGTCTCATAGCCTTCGGGTTGAGCGAGAATGAATTCGTGGGCGGCGGCTGCTTTCGAGGCTTCGATGATTTCCTCATGAGTTGCGCCAAGTCGGCCTAGAGAAATGTTGGCAGCGATCGTGTCGTCAAAGAGCGTGACGTCCTGAGATACGATCGAAATTGCATTGCGCACGGATGCAAGCGTCACATCGCGGATGTCCTGATGGTCGATCTCGATATGTCCTGCCGACACATCAAACAGGCGCGGCACGAGGTTCAAGATGGTTGACTTGCCAGCTCCTGAAGGGCCGACGATCGCGACTGTCCTGCCACCGGGCACAATCAGGGTGACATCATTGATCGCAGCAATAGCGTCAGCGGTGGTGTCTTGTTGCGCAGTGCTGTTGGATGCGTAGGTGAACGCGACGTTACGGAAAACGATTTCGCCGGATTTGATGGCGAGCGGCTCTGCGTTTGGCGCATCGGCGATCTTTGGTTTTTCATCCAACAGGCCATAGATGCTTTCAGCACCGGCTAATCCTTCCTGGACTTTACCGGATAGATTTCCGAGGCCGCGTATCGGTTGTGCTGCCATCAAAAGAGCGGTCACGAAACCCATGAAGTCGCCCACGGTTGAGACGCCTGAGGAGATGCGCCAGTAGGCGAAAACGATTACTCCGGCGACGGCGAGCCCGCCGAGAGCTTCCAACATTGGGTCAAGTCGCGCGCGGTTGCGTACGGCTTTCATTTTGAGCCGAAAGACTTCTTCAAAGCTCCGATTGGCTTGATCGGTCGCATAGCCCTCCAGTCGAAATGTTTTTATCAGCCGCGCACCGGATAGTTTTTCGGTGAGCATGGATGTCATGTCACCCAATTCGTGTTGCGTGCGCTTGGCCACCTTGCGGAGGCGCTCTGAGATGATCGCGATCGGGATAGCAGCAATCGGGTAAACGCAAAGGACAAAGAACGTCATCAACGGGTCGAGCCAGATCATTGAGGCGACGAGGGCTATGACCATCAGCACGTCGCGGACGGCTGTGTTGAGTGTCGCTTGTGCTGCGTTTTGAACGAATTGGATATCGTTCGTCAGCTTTGAGACGAGGTGTCCCGGCCCGTTTCTTGTTAGCGTTGCGTAGTCTGAACCGACGGCATGGGCAAAGACAGTTTTCTGCAATTCGGTGGCCATGCGCTGCACGATGCCGATTGACATGACTGTTTGGAAGTACAGCAAAATGGACCGCGTGCACGTGATCGCGATAATCGCAGCCAGGACGAGAAATACTGTGTTGCCGCCAGATGTCTCTCCCATCAGCGTGTCGAACGACAGTTTGATGATCAGCGGGTAACCGCCGGTGGCTGCAGCCAGGAGTGCGGTTAGAAGGAGCGCAATAAAGAGTTCTTTGCGCCGAGGGACCACCCAATCGAAAAAGAAGCGGCGAAGCAGTGTGCGCGATCCTTCCCCAAAGGCGGTGCCTTTAGCCCGCTTGCCGGGAGAGGCCTTTGGTCCGTTGGGTTTCGACACGGCTGCTGCTTTGGTCGAGTTGGTTGTCACGCGCTTGCTCGTCCTACTTCACCTAGTTGGGGTTTCAGCGATTGCATTCGCCCCGCAGGGCGCTTTTGAGATCAACTCTCAGATGGATCTTCCGTCGGGTCCAGCAAACGGTGCATGTGAACCACGAAGTATCGCATGTGCGCGTTATCGACTGATTTTTGCGCCGCAGCTTTCCAGGCTTTTTGAGCCTCTGCGTAGTTTGGAAAAATCCCGATGATGTCCAGGTCATTGAGATCGCGGAAATTCATTCCATCGAGTGATGTCAGCTCGCCACCAAAGACGAGATGCAAAAGTTGTTGCGGAGAGGTATCGCCGGTGGACATACGGAATGGCTCCATCGAATTGTGTTGGATGATCTGTGTATTTCGGCGCTGCCGTGTCGGTACAGCGTTTTCGTGCTCACAGCGTGTTTGCCTCAGTGCGCCGCGAACGGCAAGGGCCGTTTCGGCACCTGTATTTTATCGCTATTCGCCAGATGGGTGTCGCTTTGTGATGGAACTGCATCGATTTGAGACGCAGGGTCATAGCTTTCGAGCTGTTTGTTTAAGCCTTCGTGAAAGTGTTTGTGTCAAATTAATTGGAACGAAGCAGCCTCGGTTGCTTCCTCAAAATAAGAATATGCAGGCAGGCGTTAAGCGAACGGCGCGGACATTTCCATGTCCACGCC
>JBCBRD010000095.1:0-11874 GCA_039819885.1 Pseudomonadota bacterium | reverse complement strand
GCCGACGGCACGGTCAGTCTCGTGGGGTTGGCTGATGGCTTCGAGTTTTTGCGGCTCGATGCTGTCGAGTTCCGTCCGGCTTCCGGCAGCAGTGTGAACACGCCGCCGGTTGCCAATAACGATGTGGCGCTGACCGATGAGGATGTCGCGGTCGATATCGATGCGCTGTTCAATGATACGGATGACGATGGGGACAATCTGTTCTTCGTCCAGGCGAGTGCCCAGAATGGCTCGGTGGTCATCAATGCGGACGAGACGTTGACGTACACGCCGGATGCCGACTTCAACGGGACCGATACGGTGACCTATATGGTTTCGGACGGGAATGGTGGATCAAACAGCGCTGACGTTACGGTCACGGTGGCCGCGCAGCCTGATGCGCCGGTCGCGGTCGACGATGCGGCTGTGACCAGCGAGAATACGCCGGTGACGGTCGATGTGCTGGCCAACGACACGGATGCGGACGGTGAGGCGCTAACCATCACGACGGCGTCCGCGCTTAGCGGAACGGTGGCGATCAACGCGGACGAGACGCTGACGTACACGCCGGGGCTCGATTCCAGCGGGCCGGATACCATCAGCTACACCATCAGCGATGTGACCGGGCGGACAGCATCCGCCAACGTGGCGGTCGATGTGGGTGCGCCGGTCACCTCGGTGCGCGTTGAGGCGGAAGACTTCGCGCTGACGTCTGGGTTCTTCCAGTTCGGCAACGTGATCCGACTGCCAGTGCAACAGGGCGGCCGTGCCGACCTTGCGGTGGCTTCTGTCGGTCTTGCGTCCGGGCTTTATGATGTCGACCTGATCGTAATCGATGAGACAGACGGTGTGAGCGACCTGTCGCTGCTGGTTGATGACGTCGCGGTTACCACGTTCAGTCTAGATGGCGGTGTGACGGCGGGCGGCAGTGCCGCCAACCTGCGCACGTTCACGGCCAGCGATGTGGCCATCGGTGCCGACGGCACGGTCAGTCTCGTGGGGTTGGCTGATGGCTTCGAGTTTTTGCGGCTCGATGCTGTCGAGTTCCGTCCAGCCTCCGGCAGCAGTGTGAACACGCCGCCGATCGCCAACGACGATGCGGCGATGACCGAAGGCCTTGTTCAGTCCTTCGACTGGTCGGCCTTCTTGTCGGACCTAGATGCAGACGATGGGATTGCTGCAGATACGTTCAGGTTCGCCGATGGGCCCACTTTCGCAGATGTGGCTTTCCAAGATGCGTTTAATTCACAGATTGTCACCACGGCCTCACCGGCTGGCCCGAACGGCGCAGGAGTTTTCCAACAGACTGCCCAAATACATTTCCTCGATCTCGACGATACCACCGGAGAGATCTTGCATGCGTCAAATATCGCGGATGTGAACTGGTCTTACATTTTGGCGTAGGCGGTGTGCGTGGCCGACACCACGCCCAAGTTTGTGTTTTGGCATCGCGGTCAAGCGCAGTACCTCAGGCATATTTACCATGGGAGCTGACAAACGCCCATACGCATCGTGTGAAAGTGGTGATGAGATAAACACTCCAGCTTAAGCCGATTTGCTTATATGGATCGATTGGCTCTGGAGAAAGGTGAAAGACTAGGGGATATAATATTGCCTTGCTGTCACTCGGCCCTACCTTTGCGCTCGACCGTACCGCGCGAAAGACGGAAAGGTAGGACGATGGTATAAACTCTGGCTATACCATTGGGTCACCCGGCATAGGTATGACGCGAGACCGAGTGTCGTGGTGCGAAGTCTCGCGCTACTGCTCATCTGCCTACTCGCGCTGCCAAGCACGGACATAATCGACGTACATGTAGGATGGGTTTGGTGTTTTATCGATCGGCCAGCCTGGGCCCATAGCGAGATTCAAGAGGACAAACATGGGCTGGTGGAACTCGGGTTCAGACGGTGTGCGCCACACTTCTTTGCGGTTCAGATATACGCGGATCAACGTCTCATCGACTGCTACACCCCAAGTGTTGAAACCTGAGTAGAGCGAGCCCTTGGGAACAGGAATGCGGGTGTTGCGCTTGTAGTGATTGCCACGTTCATTGTTCCGATTATAGATGATGATCCCGGTCGAAAACCGGTCGGGCATATGGCCATAATGCTCCAGAACATCGATTTCGGCGGTATACGTTTTTTCTTTCCGATTGATCCCAATCAGCCAAAAGGCTGGCCACAGGCCTGGGCCCTCCGGCAGCTTGGCGCGCATTTCGAAATAACCGAACTTCTGAGCAAACCCATTGTACTTCCGGTCGACCGAGGCGAGTAATCCGGACCACCACTGACCTTTTTTGTCTTTGCTCGCCTCAATCCGCAATTGGCCGTCTTTTGTTGCAAATGGAAATCCTGGCTGTGGGTCGGCGAAGCGTGAATTGCCGAAATCACCGTTGAACGGCGTGTGCGCGATCCATTTGGTGCCTGGCCCCCAGGCTGAAACGTCGAGCGGTCCGTCGAACTCTTCGGAAAATGTCAGTTTGTATTGCGACGGGTCGATGGTGCGTTCTGCGTCGCTCGCGATTGAATCGCGGTCCGCGTTGGCTTCCGGCTTGGCTATCGAGGGCTGGGCTGCAACGGGACTAACCAGGACGACGGCAATCGATGCGAGCTTTCGCAAACGGCTTGGGGTGATCACGATCTGTCTCCCTGTTGAGGTTGGCGGCTGCTACGATCGTTACGACAGCAAAAAAAGAAACCGCCGCGGCGAAGACCCCGCCCGCTGCCACGTCGGTTGCCATAGGCGCCGAACGCTGGACCGACCAGATGGTCCGGCGTGGGGGGCGACAATTTCGTGTGCCGGACAAAATCCGGGCGCAACATCTATTTTGTGACGACCTCGACAGTGCATCAATTGGCGCAGAGGCCGAAAGTCGCCTAAGCCGTTTGGGCGACCCCATAGGGGTAGACCCAGAAGAAGGGTGCGCGGTGGTGGGCGTCAACCATTCGTCCTACATGGCTGGACGATAGTCGAGACCACTGCCCGAGGCGAATAAAGCGACTTCGGTTCGGTTCTTAACTGACAGCTTTTTCATGATATTTCGGACGTGGACCTTGACAGTGCTTTCCGAGATCTTCAGCTGGTAGGCGATGATTTTGTTCGGCTGCCCCTGCGCCAAGGCGTTCAGAACGGAGACCTCACGAGGTGTGAATTCTGGTGCGTTGTCGAGTTGGTTTAGGCTGACTGGCTTCGTGCGTTCTTCCTGTTCGATTTCAATCGGTTGGCCCGCCATGGCAATGGTATGCTTGTCCGGGTCATCCCACTCGCTCACCGGATGCGCAGCTGGTGCTTCCAAGTTCTGCACTTCGGCCTGCAGATGGTCCGCTGGTGCAAAAAGCCCTCCCGCGCGGACAAAGCGGAGCGCCCAGATCCAGGCTGAGATCTCCAAAGAGGTCGGGATGCACCCTCTGGCCCCGGCGGCGAACGCACGCCGGACAAAATCTTCGCTTGGAGCTTCACATAATAGGACAACTGGCGGACTATTACTCAATTCTGAAAGGCGATTGACTTCGCAGAGCGATTCACTCTCGTCAGCCCATCCCAGCGTGCTGACGATCACGGTCGACCATGCCATGCGAGAGCGCCGGTCCAACGTGTCCATGTCATTGAAGAAGCCATCTGTGTCGCTGTACAAAATGACCAGTTCGTTCAGGGCTTCGCTGATCACTGAGCCCATGCACTGGCGGAGGAACGAACGGTGCACGATCAGAGCCGTCGAGGGCGTTTCGTTGTCAGGAATTACCAAAGGTTTGCCATTATCTGAACTGGCTCGATCAATAAGCTTTGGAAGTGTCATCAGCTCTGCCCACCCAACTATATTGACTTATAAGCAATGCGTAAGCGCACGCGGCTCATAAACAGCATGCTCATTTTCTTGTGCAGCGCAACAAAAAGTTCTAATCAAAATTTTCCATTCGACCGCACGAAATAGTTCATGCCTAACGAATTAGTCCGATCGAGTGAATTGCCGGATTGAGCGTCGCGATGGTTTAAAGAGTGCCCGGGTGCGCGCGCCGAAGGTTTCACTCGGCTGTGGACCGGCGTTCACGGCGAGGTGTGGTGTCGACCAACGACCCGCTTGGCGACAGTGAGTGGATCGTCGGTTGGCGAGGTGCAGAATCGAGATTGCGAACAGGGCGGCAAATCACCTTAGACAGGCGTGCGACACCGTTAACGGACCTCTGCCGACTGCTGTGGGATCTGAAGAACCCGCGTCTGCATACCGTTTGGATTTGAATGCGTTCCAGCTCGTGGGGCTGATACAGACTTGTCATCCAAATCGGTTCGTGCGGAAAGTCACAATGGGGGCAGGATCGGGCACTCGGAGGTTTGGCCGACATGACCTTTGAACCGATTGGCTTGATCACCTTGGTCGTTGGGCTGCTGATTTTGCGGCGGGGGCCGGACTTTGGTTTGATCGTTATGGCGAGCGCCAACCTGTTAGGTACGGCTGCGGCGGTAAAACTGCCTGCGCTGGGCGGCGCAAACATCCTGGTCGCACATTTTCTGCTGCCGTTCTACACCCTAGCGATTTCAAGATCGACCTGGGGAACCGCCGGGGTCCTTGCCGTGTTTTTCGCTAACAAAGCGGGGTTCGTACTCCTTTGCTTTGCTTTCTTTGCTGTCATCGGCGCGGTATTCCTGCCACGCATTTTCGCGGGACAGATCGAAGTTTTTTCTATTAGCCGCGACAGTCTTGTCGTCGCGAGCATTGTTTCATCGCCATTGCGGTTTTCGGCCGCTAATCTGACGCAGACCGTCTATATGGTTGGCGACTTCTTGCTGTTTGCCTGTGTCGCGGCACATGTTTGCAATCGCGGTCCCCAGATAATCGTCACCGCCTTGATGATTGCCGCCACCGTGAACGTGTTTTTAGGGGTTGCCGATGCAGCAACGTATTTCCTTTATTTAGAGGATCTGCTCGCGCCGATCCGAAACGCCAATTATGCGATCGCGACCGAGGGCGGATTGATCGGCGGTATTAGACGCACGATTGGGTCGTTTGCGGAGTCATCGGTGTATGGTGCCGCGAGCTTGGCTCTTTTCGCAGTGACGCTCGAATTCTACATCGTCGGAATCCGCCGTCCCTATCTCGGGCTAATTGCATTTGCTTCTTTTCTGGCACTGATTTTTTCCATGTCCTCATCAGCTCTTGCCGGGCTGGTGGTTTATTCGGCCATTCTGTTAGTGCGAGGTGGCTTTGCGCTTGTTGCTGGACAGGCGCATATCCGGTTCCTGGTATTGATGATCGCGAGTGTGTGTGTCGCGCTGACTTTGATGTTGATTGTTACGACTTCGACGTTGCTTTCGACATGGAGCGGGAATGTCGTTGACCACATCTTATTCAGCAAGCTTGAAAGCCAATCTGGTATTGAGCGAACGTTGTGGAACGTCGCAGGTTTTGAGGCCTTTTGGCAAAGTGGAATGCTGGGCGCTGGGACAGGTAGTATTCGTACGTCGAGCTATGTCGTCGCAATACTGGCAAATACGGGTCTAATTGGTTTCATTTTGATGCTAGCCTTTTATGTCACGCTGACGCGCGATGCCTATCTGCTTAGAGCTATGAGCTTAAACGGGAAAATTGCGCGCGGACTCTTCTGGGCCGGGGTTGCAGCCATGCTGGGTCCCCTCGTAACGGGCAGTACTGTCGGCTTTGGGATGCGATTTGCCATCCTGGCTGGGGGGGTCGTTGGGCTGGCCGCGGCCGGATCAGCGGTGGTCGGCCAAAGAACAGGTTGGAATCGATACAACCTGCCGGGGCTTGGTCAGAGTAACTTCGCGTGCCGGTGATTGGCACCTGAGCAAAGGGGGACATGCGTCGTGCTGTCCATTGATAATAGTGAAACAAGATCCAGGAAGCTGGCCTGGACGGGCTTTGGCCTGAACGATGTTGTTCTAGCGCTCACGGCCCACTGGCCACGCATTGTGATCCTGGCTTGCTTGGCGCTGGCCTTGGCTATCGTGGTCATTCTCCTGACGCCGCGGACCTATTCGGCGACAGCGCGCGTGGTTTTTGATCCCACTTCTGCGATCATCCTGTCGCGTGATTCAAATTGGCTTCAACCGAACCTTGAAACGACCATGCGGATGGAAAGTCAGGTCGAGGTTGTTCGGTCTGTCACTGTCGCCAAGCGCGTTATTGACAAGTTGAATCTGGTTAAGGACGACGAGTTGAAAAAGCAGCCGTCTTTGATTGGGTGGGTTCAGAATCTGCTGACGGGAGGGAATGTACAGGTGGCCGCCGGATCGGTCGCAGGGGCTGCGAACGATCCAGAAATCGAAAGCGTCCTGCCAAACTTCTTGAACCGGTTATCCGCTTCGCGCGTGGGCCGGTCGACAGTGATCGAAATCGGCTTTTGGTCGCGGAATCCGAAAAAGGCTGTGCGCATTGCCAATGCGATCGCAGACAGCTATCGCGAGTTTGACCTCTCGCAAAAGGCCAAGATCCTCAAACAGGGAAGCGATTGGCTTCAGCTCCGTGTGGATCAATTGCGTGAAAAGGTCATTGCATCACAGCTCGAAGTCGAGCGTTTCAAAAGGCGAGGACAAGGCTCGATCAGCGGTTCGGTTGTAACGATGGCGGGCCTTGAAAGCGAGGCCAAGACGTTTCGACGCATGTATGAGGCGGCGCATCTGCAGCTGATGGATACAACCCAGAAAGTCTCGTATCCGATTACGGACATTAGGACACTTTCGACGGCATCTGTATCGACTGTTGCCAGCAGTCCAAAGACCAAGCTGATTATCGCGTTCTCTGCCATGCTGGGAGCGGCGCTCGGGGTGCTGATTACGGTCGGGCGGTTGTCGCAAGATGGTGTTGTGCGAACGCAAGAGGACTTGTCGCTGCAGGGGCAGCCGTCGCTTGGGCGGATCATTGCCAAAGACAAATCGGGCCTGAGGGGCTCGAAGCTCGGTGGCAGGTTTAACCCTCTAGCCAAGAGTGCTGCGGAGGCAAACCTGGGGAGAGACGCGAAGCCCGAATGGAAGAAAGTCGCATCGGCGACAGGCGCCTACCTGTTTCATCCCAGTTTCCTTCAGCGGATAATACCGGCAGCTCCCGGGCAGCTCCAAGGCGTTTTCAGCATGGCGAACGCAGCACCGTCGCAGGCCACCTGTCTGGGTTTGGGCACGCATTATGCCTCGCTTGGCCATAAGGTCCTGATCGTCGAAGCGCATGGTTCAACTCTTGCGCCAGGGGCGGGGTCAGCTGCTTCTGACCCTAACCGCGGTGTCAAAACGGAACCAGACAATCCTGAAGGCGTACCCAGTGTCATTTCGGCTGGCGGAGGCATCGATCGGGTTGTGGCCGCGGAAGCCAGGAAGCGGCTTAGAACGGCGGAGACGCGGGCGGCATTGTTCGATTGGGTGCGTGAAGCCTACGATGTTTGCCTTTTCGATTTTGGACCCGTGGCGAGCGGAACCCACCTCGAACTTTTTGCGGGCTTGTTCAGTGACGCTCTTTTAGTGATTCAAGAAAATAGCGTGACACAGCCCGAAGTTGCCAACGCGGTTGCGACACTTCGAGATGGTCTTGGCATGCCGGGTGTCGGACTTGTACTGCAGCAGGGCTTCGTCCGCCGGGCCGTGCACCCGACGTCGTCCGGCGGCTCGGCTCGAATTTGCGGCTCCGACGATGCTGCGTCGCGGCACAAGACAGGTGATGTCTCGCCCTATGACGTTGTTTCGTGAGCATCCGTCGACACAGCCTCCGCACCATCGCGAGAGGCGGCACTCCGCAGAACTACGGTGGCAGAGTAAGGGTAAGTGGCCATGACTAACGAAGCAGGGGAAGTGTCTGGCGCAAGCGGGCCGACGTCTGTCGAGGCGATGGCGGGTGATGGGCACCGTGTGTGTACGACGTCTGGTGGCCGGGAAGCGTGTAATGCGGATGGCAACGGTCGCGGCCCGCTTGAGAGGGACCAGACCAATGGCGTTTCCAAGCTCATAATATTCAATGTGAAGTATTCGCAGAACCTCGGTGATGGTGTTATTGCGCAGTGCCTCGAACATGAGCTGGGACAAGCGCTGGGCGGCGCTGAAATCGTATCCATTGACCTGGCTGGCCGAGACGCGTGGACGGATCCCGGGACGGGCCGCCTGCGTCTGTTGAAGCTTGCTGTGCTGCGTAGCCTTCCCGGACTTGCCAAGGATCAGATCACGGCGTTCGCCTTGGGGCGTATTCTGGGACGGCTACGGCCGCATTGGGAAAGTCGGGTGCGCGGGGCTAATGTGGCGCTGGTTGGTGGTGGCCAATTGATCCAGGACGTGGATTTGAATTTTCCGCTCAAACTGAGTGCGGCGTTTGATATCTGCCGCGCCGAGCGTGTACCGATGGGGGTGGTGGCAGTGGGTGTTTCAGCACCCGAACCGGGGAACCGGCTTGGCGGTGACCTGCTGCGCAATGTATTAACGTCCGATCTGGTCTGTGTGGCGGCGCGGGACCAAGCGTCTTGCGACAATCTGGCCAAACGTGGCCGCCCAGGTGCAGAGATCTGTCTAGACCCAGGATTGTTGGCCTCGCGATTGTGGCCGGTCGCGCCAACGAAAAGACTTTCTGGACGTCCGATCGTCGGGCTTGGTGTGACGCATGGGTCGGTTTTATCCCACCATAGTGCGAGGACGGGACCGGTGAGGGCTGTTGATGCGAAGCTGTTCGCGGATCTCGCGCTCGGTCTCGCCTGGAACGGTTTTGATGTTCACTGTTTCACGAATGGTGCCGGCGAAGACATGGAGATGTTGGCGCAAGTTTCGGCTTTGCTAGACGGCCCCAGGGACACCTCGCTAGAGCGTTTTCCGATGAAGTGGAAACCGGTTCGTCGAAAGAAGATGCGACAAAACAAAAAACTAGAGCGTCGCTCCGGTTCCGTAAGATCGGAACACTCTCTAGATGCGGCAGGCACTATCCGCGTGTTGACGCGCCCGCAGGACCCACAACAACTGGCGCGGATGATTGCTGGGTTTGACGCGGTGGTTGCGCATCGCCTGCACGCCTCGATAGTCGCCTACTCTTATCGCACGCCCATTATCGGTCTAGCTTGGGACAAAAAGGTCGACGCTTTTTTCCAGTCGGTTGGGCTTGGCCGATTTGTCTGCGCCTTTGGACCGGAGTCGCTCGACGATGTGCTGGCACTGACACACGAAGCCATGGAGCAGGGCGTCGAACCGGTGCGGCATCAAGACGTGCTTGAGACGTGCGCGGAAAATATTCGCTCGGTCGCAGCCCAGGTTGTCGCAAATGCCGGACAATCGCAGTGTATACACGCAGCCGCTTGAGGCATGTGTGTATCAGGCGGCTGAGAAATTGTTTCCGGTTGGCACTGTGAAGGGTGCCGGTCGAATACTGTTTGTAAGAGGACGTGTTGTGATGCATACCCAAAATGGAAAGGCTGGTTGCCCTTCAAGTCTGTTCAGCGAGGGCTGTAACGGCGTCATGCACAGCTTCCAGCTCGCCGTCGGGATAGCCACGATCGGCCGCCCGGCGATCCTGGCTGAAACGTTGAGCGAACTGCGCAGGCAGACCATATCGCCGGCACGAATTGTGGTCTGCGCAACAAAACCTGCCGATGTCAAAGGCATCGCCGAATCGTTCCCTGACGTCGAGATCCTGATTTCGACACCCGGGCTGACGAGACAGCGCAACGCGATTTTGGAAGCGCTGCGCGATTGCGATGGCGTGATGTTCTTTGATGATGATTTTCTTCCCGCACCCAGTTACCTGGAAGCTGTCCGCTGGTTGTTTTGTTATGATCCCGACATTGTCATGGTCACGGGCGCCGTTATTGCCGATGGGATAGGGGGCCAAGGGTTCAGCCCAGCAGAAGGGCGCAGACGGCTTGGCCGCGATGCGCTTCTTGATGCTTCTGCGACTTCAGCATTAAAAGCGCATTGGGTCCAAGCGTTTAAGCCGACCTACAGCGGTTATGGTTGCAACATGGCTGCGCGGTTGCAACCGGTCTTTGACAACAGAGTTCGTTTCGACGAACGGTTGCCGCTATATGGCTGGCTTGAGGATGTGGATTTCAGCCGCGCGATGGCCGCGCACGGCAGGATTGTGCTAACGCAGGCAGCGCGCGGTGTTCATCTTGGAGTCAAGTCTGGGCGCCAGTCCGGTTTGCGGTTGGGTTATTCTCAGATTGCCAATCCGCTTTACCTCCTCCGCCACGGCCGGTATTCGACTCTGAAAGCGGCGCGCCTCATTGGACAAAACCTGCTGATGAACATGACCAGGAGTTTTAGGCCGGAGGACTACATCGACCGCCGTGGACGGTTACGCGGCAATGTTCTGGCGCTCCGGGATCTGTTCACTGGCTCGTTGTCACCCGGAGCTATTTTGGATCTGAAGTGACACGGGATGGTGCCGGTGATTTTTTAGGCAGGCCGGCCTTTTTGGATTGCCAGACCGTCCCTTTTTGAAGCTCGTTGTCTTTGGCGGTTTGCCGTGATGATCTGGTAGTCATTTGGTGGGGGGTTTTTGCTCATTTTTTTTCTTATCGCGCAGGGTTTTCACCCATCTTTTGATAACCGCCCAGATCCGGCTCATGGGTTCGCACGGAAGCGATAGGTCGACCAGCGACTGTTTCAATTGCTGTCATAGCACCGCTTCATAAGGCGGCATGGGTTTGGTTTTGCCGCCCTGTTTGCGTTGGACCGGAGTCTCGAGCGCCCCTCGGATGTTGATCTTGCTGTCGGGCTTCTGGTCCGCTCCTAAACGTGCCCTCATTCGGCGGTGGAGTTCTTCGCCTCTTTGGCCATCGGCGGGTTGCTTGGGCCGATGGGTTTCATAAGAGCAATCGGTGACTTATTGTCGATCGCGCTGCGCGGTTTTACCTCGTGAGAGTCTCTACGCCCTACCTCAAGCTTTTCCCTCGCATCGACGAGGCTCATGAACCAATGCGCGTTCAGGCATTCGCCACTAGGGAGCAAGCGCACCACGCTAGTGGCTAGGCGCCTGATGGCCGGTCTGGCTCAATAGAGACATGGCTGACCCATTGATCATCAAAGCTCTTCAGGACAAGCGCGCGGAGATGCATGGCCGCATCAACGCCTAGCAGGCGCAGATCGCGGAAGTAAAGCACGACTAAGCGCACATCAACGCCGCGATCCGGCTCTTTACCGACGAAGAGGGGCAGCGGGTCCGTTACCTTGTGAGCCACGGTTTTCAAGAAGGGCGAGATGGCCGACATCGCCATCCGTCACCTTGAAGTCGACGGCGAACTGACAACTCGGGCTATCGCTCAGCGTGTGATGGCTGAGCGTAAGCTAGACGTCTCTGATAAGACTGTGCACGACTCTGTCGTCTTCAAGGTCGTCCAGTCGTTGTGAGCCTCCCCCATTGAAGTGATCCAACTCGAAGTATGGATTTGTTCCCGATGGAACTCACCCCGTTTCTGGTCCAGGTGTCATGCGATCTTTTGGGCTTCTTCAAGTTGGGCAGCGAAGTCGCTCGGCGTCAAGTTTCCAAGCGACGAATGCGGCCGGTTTCTATTGTAGTCGTTCCTCCAGTCGTTGCTGCGCTGGCGTGCATCGGCCATCGATAAATACCAGGAAGCGTTGAGGCACTCCTGCCTCAAGCGGCTGTTGAACGCCTCGATGAATGCGTTGTCGGTTGGCTTGCGGACTGCTGCTGTACGTTCGCAGTTAGTCTCTCCTCCCGATCCAAACATGTCTCTTGAGCGTGCTTTCCAATCAGACCACGCCCGAAACGGTCCCCCTTTCAGATTTCAATTGATTTTAGGTCATTGACCTATTATTGGTCAGCGGGAAGGAGCGTACTCAAGTGATACAGAAGGCCTTCCTAGCAAAAAGCCCCAAGGGCGAAGAGAAGCGCCAAGAGATTGGAGTCGGGAGGAGAGACTAACTGCGAACGTACAGCAGCAGTCCGCAAGCCAACC
>JBCBRD010000094.1:0-12067 GCA_039819885.1 Pseudomonadota bacterium | reverse complement strand
GATGAAGATTTAACTGATGGTCCGCCTGGTGACCTGCTTTATACGCAAATCATTTCCGGAGGCGAGGCATCACGCTTCTTCCGGTATCGCGCTGCGACAGACGATTGGGACTATTACAGTGCTGATGGGAATAACTCGCGGCGCTTCTTGATGCGCAAGCCAGTACGCGGTGGAAACGTGCGCTTGACGTCTGGTTTTGGCCTCCGAAACCACCCGTTGTTGAACCGCCGTAAGATGCATAACGGCGTCGACTGGGCGGCCCGCAGTGGCACGCCGATCCTGGCTGCGGGCAAGGGCACCATCACGTTTGCTGGCCGTAAGGGTGCGAACGGTAATTACGTGCGTATTCGTCATGCCAACGGCTATCAGACCTCTTATTCGCATATGCGCAGGTTTGCGCGCGGCGTGAAGGCTGGTGTTCGCGTTCGGCAAGGACAGGTCATCGGGTATGTCGGCTCGACAGGATTGTCATCGGGGCCGCACCTGCACTTCGAGGTCCTGGTGAACAAGCGCCCGGTGAACCCTATGAAGATCAAAGTGGGGAATGAACGTCAGCTTGATGGGAAGGACTTGCGGGCGTTTCAACGTGAGCGCGCCCGGCTCGACCAACTCATGCGGCGCACGCCGGTTATGACGAGTAGTAAGTAGCACTCGCAGGCTTTGTCGCGGCATTGCGGACGATGCGCCCTCTCCCTGCACGCTAAGGGTACCGGGAGAGGGGACTGGAATGACCGCGTTCTAAGCAGCGGCGGCGTTCGAGGGCCAGTCGTTTATGGTAAGCGCACCATTGCGAACTGAGACTTGGACGGTGTCACCATCCTTCACGCCTCCTGACAGGATCAGGTCCGCCAACGGGTCCTGGACGTGCTTTTGGATGACCCGCTTCAGCGGACGTGCGCCATAGGCTGGGTCGTAGCCTTGGTTTGCCAACCAGGTCGTTGCACTGTCGTCCAGAACGATCTCGATTTTCCGATCGACCAAGAGACTGCGAACGCGATCTAGTTGGATGTCGACGATCTGTCCCATGTCTTCACGACGAAGGCGATGGAAGAGAATGATGTCGTCGAGCCGGTTGAGGAACTCGGGACGGAAGCGTCCACGCACTTCGCCCATGACCAACTCACGCACATCCTCAATATCATCACCTTCAGACTGCCCGACCAAGAACTCTGCGCCTGCATTCGAAGTCATGATGATAAGTGTGTTCTTGAAGTCGACCGTACGGCCTTGGCCGTCCGTGAGACGGCCGTCATCGAGCACCTGAAGAAGGACGTTAAAGACATCTGGATGCGCCTTCTCGATTTCATCGAACAAAATGACCTGGTAGGGCCTGCGCCGAACGGCCTCGGTCAACGCGCCACCTTCCTCGTAACCGACATAACCTGGAGGCGCACCGATCAGGCGAGCAACCGAATGCTTTTCCATGAATTCGGACATGTCGACCCGCACCATCGCGTGCTCGTCATCGAACAAGAATTCAGCCAGCGCTTTCGTCAGCTCGGTCTTCCCGACGCCCGTTGGGCCCAAGAACATGAATGACCCGATTGGCCGGTTGGGATCTTGCAGACCTGCCCGGGCACGACGCACGGCGGTCGACACGGCAATGACGGCTTCGGTCTGACCGATCACCCGCTTGCCGATGGCCTTTTCCATGGAGAGGAGTTTTTCGCGCTCCCCCTCAAGCATCCGGTCAACCGGCACGCCGGTCCAACGTGAGACGACACCTGCGATGTGGTCCGGTGAAACGGCCTCTTCGACCATGACATTACCGCTTGTGTCCTCACCTTGTTCCTCAAGCGCCTTGATGCGGGTCTCCAGATCTGGGATGACGCCATACTGGAGTTCGCCGGCGCGATTGTAGTCACCGCGCCGTTGGGCCTGATCCAACTCAAGCCGACGTTGGTCAAGTTCCTCTTTGACCTTCTGAGCGCTGTCGAGTTTCTGGCGCTCAGCCTCCCATCGTTGGGTGAGGGACTGACTCTTTTCTTCCAGGTCGGCAATTGATTTTTCAAGAGCTGCCAAACGCTCTTTCGATGCGTCGTCGGTTTCTTTCTTCAGAGCCTCACGTTCGATCTTCATCTGAATAAGCTCGCGATCAATCGCATCCAGCTCTTCGGGTTTTGAGTCGATCTCCATCTTCAGCCGAGATGCCGCCTCATCGACGAGGTCTATCGCCTTGTCGGGCAGGAACCGATCCGTGATGTAGCGATTGGACAGGGTGGCTGCCGAGACAATTGCGCTGTCTGTTATCCGCACGCCGTGGTGAAGCTCATACTTCTCTTTCAGGCCGCGCAGAATGGAAACGGTGTCTTCAACCGTCGGCTCCTCTATAAAGACAGGCTGAAAGCGGCGGGCAAGTGCTGCGTCCTTTTCAATATGTTTGCGATACTCATCTAACGTTGTTGCACCGACGCAGTGAAGCTCGCCACGGGCAAGTGCCGGCTTGAGCAGGTTTGAAGCGTCCATTGCGCCGTCTGCCTTGCCGGCACCGACGATCGTGTGGAGTTCGTCAATGAATAGGATGATCTGTCCGTTTTCGGCCTCGACTTCCTGAAGCACGGACTTGAGACGCTCTTCAAATTCGCCGCGATACTTCGCGCCGGCAATGAGCGAGCCCATGTCGAGTGCGAGAAGCTTCTTGTTTGCCAAGCTATCCGGGACGTCGCCTTTGATGATGCGAAGTGCCAAGCCTTCTGCGATGGCGGTCTTGCCGACGCCGGGCTCACCGATCAAGACAGGGTTATTCTTGGTGCGGCGGGAAAGAACCTGGATTGCACGGCGGATCTCTTCGTCACGACCAATAACGGGATCGAGTTTGCCTGCGGCAGCGGCTTCCGTGAGATCCCTTGCGTAGCGCTTCAGCGCATCATAAGCGTTTTCCGCTGTCGCGGTATCTGCTGTACGGCCTTTTCGGATTTCATTGATCGCCGTGTTGATGCCCTGTGCGTTGACACCTGCATCATTGAGGATCTTGCTCGCGGGCGTTCCAGACTGGGTTGCAAGCGCAAGCAGCAGACGTTCTGCTGTGACGTACTTGTCGCCCGCCTTGTCCGCAATTTCGCTAGCAACTTCGAAGAGTTTTGCAAGGTCAGGCGCGAGATAGATTTGACCTGCCCCACCGCCCGATACGCTGGGGCGCTTGGATAATTCGAGTTCTGTTGCCTGGAGAGCCTGCTTGGGATCGCCGCCGGCGCGCCCAATAAGGCCAGCCGCCAAGCCCTCTTCATCGTCTAGAAGGACCTTCAGCAGGTGCTCGGTCGTGAATTGCTGATGCCCCTCGCGCAGCGCGAGGCCTTGCGCAGACTGTATGAAACCCTTTGCCCGATCGGTATAAGTGTCAAAATTCATTGCGTCTTCCTTTCAGCCCGCGGCTCTCATCCCCGAATACGGGCAATGCTTGCACGGCTTATCGTTGATTTGCTGTCTTTATGCATAGGCCCATACGGCGCCTGCACGGTAGATATAGGGTGCCAACTGAGATGAAAAAGGGGCTGCGGCATGCGTTACTTGTAGCCAGCCCAGTTGGGTCGGCCCACATCTAACGCTTATCTAAAGGGTAAACTTTTATGACTGCGACCGTGACCAATCTCTACCGTTACCCTGTCAAAGGCCTGTCGCCCCAACCCCTACAACGCGTCGACCTGTCGGCGGGCGAGCCCGTCCCGTTTGATCGTATGTATGCCATTGAGAATGGTCCGGGACGCTTTGACCCCGATGCACCCCGGCATTTGCCCAAGGTGAACTTCTTGATGCTTATGCGGAACGAGGCACTGGCAACGTTGGACACGGATTTTGATCCTAAAACGCACACGTTGACTATCAAGAGGAACGGTCGACAGGTGGCGCGAGGTCAGCTTTCGACGTCGATTGGACGTCAAATGATCGAGCAGTTCTTTGCTGCATTCATGAAGGATGGGCTGAGAGGTCCGCCAAAGGTTGTTTTCAGCGCAGGACATTCGTTTTCAGATGTTCGGAACAAGTGCCTGCATATTGTCAGTCAAAATAGCCTTGAGGATCTTGCGCGGACGACCGGTCGTTCAATCGATGCCATTCGATTTCGCCCCAACCTTGTGATGGCAGGTATTGATGCGTGGACCGAGTTTGGTTGGATCGACAAAAGGCTTCATATAGGCGGTGCCAAATTGCGGGTGCTGGATCGGACGATGCGGTGTGCTGCTACTGAAGTGGATCCACAGTCGGGTCAGCGTGACCTTTCGATCCCGTCAATTCTAGAACGGACTTGGGGGCACAATGACTTCGGCATCTACGCTGAGGTTATTGAAGATGGCACCGTTGATGTGGGTGCCGATATCGTCGTCGCCGATGAATAAGAGCTATCTGGATGTCAAACTCTCACCAGCATTGATGCTGCGCGGCAGCCAGGCCGCAGTCTGTTGCAGCCTGGCCCGAGGTTGTGACGGATGTCGTGCGGTCAGACTGTTAGCTTTCGTCGCTTGCCGCTGACTCTACCGGAGCACTTGGTGCGCCATCCTCAGAAACGCGCGATGTGCGGCGCGTTCGGCGCGCTGGAACGGGCCTGCTCAAGAAGTCTGGTTTATCTTCGCTGTCAGCGAAGCGGGCAGCTTGTGCCGGTGCATCCGCACCAGCACTGGCCACATCTTTTGGCTGTGCCTTCGATGCTGCGTCTGCGGATTGACGACCGCCGCCGCGCGGACCACCAGAGCCGCGCCCGCGTCGCTGGCCGTTATTGCGGCTATTACGGCCGTTGGATCGCCGTTCTCCGCCGTTGCCTGAGTCGGATTGGGGTTGATCATCCAAAGAGCGCATGGAGGGTTGTGGTTCTGCGCCAGGCACAGTTCCAGAGTCGCCGTTCATGCCCTCGGCTTCTTCGTCGCTGAAGTCGTCTGAACTTTCGTTCGCATCATCCTGGCTACCTGACCGACCGCGGCCTGATGAGGCTTCACCAGACTGGTTCAGCTGTTGGTCGCGATACGCCATAATGATGCGGTTGTAGTGCTCTGCGTGTTGAAAGAAGTTTTCAGCGAGAACACGGTCGCCGGACGCCATCGCATCGCGGGCCAACGACATATATTTTTCGGCAACATGGGCTGGAGTGCCGCGGATTTTGACCTCCGGACCGTTGCTCTCATAGCTGCGTGTGAGAGGATTTTGCCCCTTGCGACTGCGGCCCCTGCCGCGGCGATTTTGTTGTCCTTGCCTCATCGGCTCCCGTTCTCAACCTGATTGCAGCAGATTATTGACTACTGCGGTCTTCGTTGTGGGCGATCTCAATCACCCTGGTTTTGGCGACCATTATCGCCATGGAAAACACCGTCCAGAGCAGGCCTTATCGCATGCTTCTCATCGTTTTGGCTGGCTGCTCTACTCGTCGACCAACTTAAGTCATCAGCCCAATGACTGGCCTTGCCCCGCCGTTCATCGTGAGAACTTCACTCGGTTTGCGACTGTGCTCTACGATTTATTCATTCAACTTCTTAAGTGGCTTGATCGGGACGCGAGTGTTTACGCGATTTCCGAAAGACCTAGCTGTAGAGAGCGGCTCTCAAAAGCGCTCAATCCCGTTTTGCTGGCTGGTCGCTCATTTTCACTGCTCATCGCCTGTCATCGTGTCCAGGTCAGAACGGGGCCTAATTCAAGAACTCTTGAAACTTGGCTCAAGCGAGAGAAGCTAGTTATTGAGCGTTTCTAGTTGGGCCATTTGCCCTGCCGAACTGATGCTCTGTCAGCCTTATTTAGGCTGATGGTCAATTCGCTGTTTCGGTATGGTCGGAACATTACAACGGCTCGCAGCCTACGCCAACCTTTTTTGCAGCATGTTCCATAACGCATGGTATCTCATGGCTTTACTGGTGCAATTGCCACACAGCGAGTGTGGCCAGAAAGATCCTTTTTGGTGATTGTTTGGCGATTGAAGGCGTTGCGCAGCAGCGCTTGGACCTGCTCGGCCTGTGAGTCTTCGGCGTGTTGGCCGTTACCATGACAGTCAGCACCGACCTCTAAGACTACTGCGGCCCTGGGCACCAGGGATGCCAATTGGCTGATCCATTGCCTGTAAAATTTCAGCCCATCTTGCCCACCGTCCAAGGCGCGCAACGGATCATGGTTGAGAACTTCAGGATCTAAATCGGTGAGGGTTGATGATCGGATGTAAGGGGGGTTGCTGACGACGAGATCGAATGCCCCTTCGACATCCCTAAGCCCATCGGTTTCAACAAACGTGATGTGGTCAGCGACCGAATGGCGATCGGCGTTCAATACTGCGGTTTTCAACGCACCCGCACTGATGTCGGTTGCAATGACCTTGGATTTTGGAAGCTCGCAGGCCAATGTTACCGCGATGCAGCCAGACCCGGTTCCGATGTCGAGGATGCGGAGAGAGATATCGTTGGCGATATGGTTAGACATCAGTTCCAGCGCAAACTCTATCAAAGCCTCCGTATCGGGCCTGGGGTCCAGCGTGTCGGCGCTCAGTTGGAATGTGCGGCCGTAGAACTCCCTTGAGCCCAGGATCCTAGACAATGGTTCGTGAGCCGCGCGACGTGCAGATGCGTCACGAATGTGCAGAGCCCCTTTTGCGGTGATGATCGCGTTTGGATTTGCGAGTGCTGCTGCCGCATCAAGTGCGAGCACTTCAGTTACAAGGCGACGGGCCTCGCGACGCGGGTCTTCAATGTCTGCTGAACGTAGCTGCGATGTGACGTTGTCAATCAATTCGCCAAGTGTTTGGTTGTCGGCGGGGTACGCTTGCCCACTCACGCGCTGACCTCTTCAAAGGCTGCAAGACGCTCGGCTTGATCGTTTGTGATCAGTGCTTCAACCATCTCGTCCAATCCTTCCCCGGCGATCACGCTGTCCAGCTTGTGCAACGTCATGTTGATGCGGTGATCGGTGATCCGCCCTTGTGGGAAGTTGTAGGTGCGAATTCGCTGGGATCGGTCGCCGGACCCGACCTGTTCGCGGCGGGCGCCCGCACGTTCGCTTGCTGCGCGTTCACGCTCCATTTCGTAGATCCGAGATCGCAGGACCTGCATGGCAAGGCGCCGGTTCTGGTGTTGAGACTTCTCGGCAGACACAACGATGATGCCGGTTGGGAGGTGAGTGATACGGACCGCGCTATCCGTCTTGTTGACGTGCTGACCGCCTGCACCGCCTGCACGCATGGTATCAATGCGGATGTCTTCGGCTTTGATATCGACGTCCACCTCCTCGGCCTCGGGAAGTACTGCGACTGTGGCTGCAGAGGTGTGGATGCGCCCACCGGTTTCGGTTGCTGGAATGCGCTGAACACGGTGAACTCCGGATTCAAACTTCAAGCGCGAGAAGACCCCGGTGCCTTTGACAGCAACGGTGACTTCTTTGAACCCACCCAGATCGTTTTCCGATGCGGACATGATTTCAGTTTTCCAGCCGCGAAGCTCCGAATAGCGTTGGTACATCCGGTAAAGATCCGCCGCGAAGAGTGCTGCCTCATCCCCTCCGGTGCCTGCGCGAATTTCCAGAATCGCACTGCGGTCATCGGCGGCATCTTTCGGCAGTAACTCGACTCTTAATGCCTGGGTGACATCGTCGATGCGCTTGCGAACGTCTTCCAATTCGGCTTCGGCCATCTCGCGCATCTCTTCATCTGCGCTTTCATCCGTCATGATAGTGGCAAGGTCAGCAAATTCGTTTTGAGCGCTTCTCAGATCGTGGATGATTGTCACGACCGGATTGAGCTCGGAGAATTCCTTGGTGAGCGCAACGTACGCATCCTGATCCACACCCTCGTTGAGCTGACTTTGGATCGTCTCCCAGCGCGTGACCAAGTGGTTGAGTTTTTCTTCTGGAATCCCGCTCATACGGTGTTGTGCATCTTTCTGGTTGCTGGTTGCCTTGTGCTACGCCAGCCTTTTTCCGTACAGCCCGACTGGCGACACTCTCTCGTTGCAGTGTGCTGCAAAGCTGTCGGCTCATATCTCAATTGAATTGGACTTGGCAAACTCGACCAGTTTTTCGCGGATGTCGAGAACGCCGGATGCAAGCCACTGATCCATTGCTTCGGTTACTTCGGCTACATTCGAGGTCAGGACCATCGACTTGACCGGACCAATTGACCCCGCGCCCATTGATAGTGTGCGAAACCCCAATGCGATGAGGGCCATAGCCTCCACCGGCGTACCGGCCATCTCGCCGCAAACCGTGACAGGCACGTTCTTTCGTTCCGCTGCTCGGGTAATGGAGAGCAATGCGCGCAACGGTCCTGGTGACAGGACGTCATAGCGAGCGCCAACCCGCGCGTTTGTACGATCCGCTGCCAGCAAGAACTGCATAAGATCATTGGAGCCGATCGAGACGAAGTCGACGCGAGGCAGGAACTCGTCCAACTCGAACAAGAGGTTCGGGACTTCCAGCATTGCCCCTATCTTGATCTCAGTGGGCAGAGGCTTTTGGAGCTTTTTTGATCGCGCGATTTCTTTGTCGATGACGGCGCGCGCCAGATCCATCTCAGCACTTGTCGTCACCATCGGGATCATCAAGTTCAGACGATCACCTGCACAGGCACGCAGGAATGCTCGAACCTGCATGCGGAACAAACCCTCGCGGTCCAATGACATCCTGATGGCGCGCCAGCCGATCGCGGGGTTCTCCTCGACATTTGGGCGCAGGTAGGGAAGGACCTTGTCACCGCCGATGTCGAGCGCGCGAAAGACGACGGGCTTGCCCGCAGCCTCACCCATTACCGCCTTGTATGTCCGCGCCTGATTGTCTGTCCTTGGGATGCGATCGGCGAGCATAAATTGAAGCTCGGTTCTGAAGAGGCCGACGCCATCGGCTCCGGATTGAGCGACGTGTGGCATGTCAACGAGGAGGCCCGCGTTGATCTGGAGTGCGATGCGAACACCGTCTTTTGTTACGGCCGGCTGTTCGCGCAAAGCATCGTAGCGTTGCTGTCGTTTGGCACGCAGTTTGACCTTGTCAGAATACGAGGACACAAGTTCAGGTGACGGGCGGAGATGGACCTCGCCAATCTCGGCATCAACGATGATCGCATCGCCTGTATCGGCATGTTCAACAGCGCGGCCAACTTGGCCGACAGCGGCAATCCCCAAGGCCTTAGCAACGATCGCGACGTGGCTCTGACCACTGCCGTCTTCCACCACGAGACCGCGAAGCTTTGTTCGATCGTAGTCCAGGAGTTCTGCTGGACCCATGGTTCGAGCGACGAGGATGGTGTCGTCTGGCAATTCTGATGGATCATCGGCACCGCTTTTGCGGCCAGCGACAATACGCATGAGGCGATCAGAAAGGTCGTCCAGATCGCGAACGCGCTCACGCCAATATGGATCGCTCTGGCGAAGCATCCGCGCGCGCGTCGTGTTTTGGACGCGTTCAATTGCAGCTTCTGCGGTCAGTCCACCTTGCGTGGCATCGCGGAGGCGTTTTACCCAGCCACGGTCATTGGCAAACATCCGATAGGCTTCAAGCACGTCGCGGTGTTCGCCCGCGACCATTAGGCGTTCCTCGGAAAACATCTCGTCGAGTGATGCCCTCAGCTTCGTTAGTGCATCGTCGACGCGGGCGAGTTCGACGTCTGGTTCTTCAGAGAGCAGTTGGGTGACAACAATGCGAGGCTCGTGGAAGACCACATGTCCCAGTGCGATACCATCCGCGATGGGCTCACCCGCCAGCTTAGCGTTTTGCGACTTGGCCCCTTCGACATCGGCATCTGAGCCTGCGACGGTGCCTGAGCCCAGTAGCTCGGCGACAACCATTGCCGTGGCCTGCAAAACCTCGACGTCCTCGTCCAAGTATTCCTTCTGGGTGTGGTTTTGAACCACCAGGACGCCAAGCACCTGGCTCGCACGTTGGACGGGAACAGCGAGGAACGATTTATAGGCCTCTTCGCCTGTCTCCGGACGATACGAGAATGCTGGATGGGCCTGAGCATCCGGTTCGTTCATGGGTTCGTTGAGTTCCGCGCAGCGACCGACCAAACCTTCACCGCGCTTCAGTCGCGTGTTGTGTGGTGCATCGGCGTTGAGCCCCTCGGTGGCAAACAGCTCCAAGGACCCGTCGCGGCGCTTCACATAGATTGAGCAAACTTCTGCAATCATGACGCCGGCGATTTGCCGAACGATTTTATCCAGTCGCGATTGGCCGTCACCTTCGTCAGCCATAATGGCGCGCAGCCGACGCATAACGACACGCAGGGCGGGCTCCGAGGAGATTATGCTGGGCTCTTTTCCTCGGTTTGACTTCATACCCGTTGCCGTTGCCCTATCGTCAGCGCCCCACATGGGCTTATTCGTATTCATCTCGCCGAATGCAGTAGCGCGGTCGATACAGCTTCAGTCGATGCTGTAAGGTGCGCTCTCAATTCGCGGTGATGTCAGACGCGACACCCACACACAAGGCGTCGTTCACGACCTCCGCCAGCCTTGCGCTTAGGCTGCATCCAATCCGTACACCTCATGGAGCGTTCGCACCGCGAGCTCAGCATAGTCTTTATCAATCAATACGCTAATTTTGATCTCAGAAGTTGAGATCGCCAGAATGTTTATGCCTTTTTCCGACAATGACTTGAACATCGTCGCCGCAACACCCGCATGAGAGCGCATCCCAACACCGATCACCGATATTTTCACGACATCGTCTGATGAACGCGTTTCAAATGCACCGATGTCTTTTTCTATTTTCTTGAGTACTTCCAACGTTTTGTGGAGCTGACTTTGTTCTACGGTGAAGGTGAGGTCCGTATGGGCTCCGTCTGGCGTCACGTTTTGCACAATCATGTCGACGTTGATGGCTGCATCAGACAGCGGACCGAAAATGCGCGCAGCAACCCCTGGTTTGTCGGCGACTTTTAGAATGGTCACTTTCGCCTCGTTTTTCGCATAGGCGATCCCGCTCACGACCTGGGCTTCCACAATATCCTCCTCACTGCTGACAATTGTCCCGATATCCTGAAATGGGCCATTGCCCAGCGGTTCAATGGTATCTGGGTCAGCAAAGCTCGATAACACGCGCATCCGCATCTGATGGATCATGGCCAGTTCGACAGACCGGGTCTGTAAAACCTTTGAGCCGAGAGATGCCATTTCGAGCATCTCTTCATAGGACACACGAGCCATTCGGCGGGCCTCAGGTACGATGCGAGGGTCTGTTGTGTAGACCCCGTCAACGTCCGTGTAGATATCACAGACATCAGCTTTTAAAGCGATGGCGATAGCGACCGCGCTGGTATCGGAGCCGCCACGGCCCAATGTTGCAATGCGTCCGCTTTCGGGCTCAATGCCTTGAAATCCGGTGACCACAGCGACCTCGCCCGCGGTTACACGGCCCAGAAGCCTTGCTGCGTCGATTTCGTTGATCCGGGCTGAACCATGGTCGGTCGACGTGTAGACCGGGATTTGCCATCCCTGCCATGATCGAGCGGAGATGCCCATCTGTTGCAGACGGATCGCAAGTAGCCCGGCGCTGACCTGTTCACCTGACGCAACAACAGCATCGTATTCGCGTGCATCATGCAGGGGACTGGTTTCGCAAACCCAGTCGACGAGCTGATTGGTTGTTCCAGCCATGGCGGAAACGACGACGGCCACGTGGTTTCCTGCCTTGACCTCGCGCTCAACGTGGCGGGCGACGTTCGCAATCCGGTCGAGATTGGCGACCGACGTGCCTCCAAATTTCATTACGACAGTCGCCATGCAATCCGTGTCCGTCCTTTAATCGCGGCGTGCACGCGTCTTGTGTCGCCGACGCGCGAACCGTCCCGTGATGCTCGATTTCTGTGATTGGAGCCGAGCGCTGAAGCGCAGATGATGCTGCGTGTGCCACTAACGCGCGCGCCGATCAACCATCCAGACGTTACAAACGGTAGGCTTTTTCCATATGAAAGGCGTTTCAGATCCAACCGGACACCGCTCTGCGCCAGGTTTGGTTGTCGATTGTTTACATTTTTATCTTGGAGCAACGTTCAGCGGTAGCTTATGTGGACTGGCATCATTTGCCCAAAGCTGTCGCACCGGCACGGCGATCCAAGTTAAAAATGTAAACAATCGACAACCAAACCTGGCGCAGAGCGGTGTCCGGTTGGATCTGAAAC
>JBCBRD010000093.1:0-12094 GCA_039819885.1 Pseudomonadota bacterium | reverse complement strand
GCGTGAGAGCTTTGCCGGAGCCTACGGCCCATCCTACCTCGAAATCCCAAGAGACATTCTCGATGCTGAGATTTCAATGAAGGATGCGCGTATCCCAGAGCCTGGTCATTATCGGGCATCACCACGTTCAATCGGTGACCCTGACGATATCGAGAAGCTGGCGGATATTCTCGTCAACGCCAAGCGGCCTGCGGTTTTGTTCGGGCAGCAAGTGTGGGCCTCACAGTCTCACGAGGACTGCATCGAGTTCGTTCGTTCGCTTGATATTCCCGCCTACATGAACGGTGCCGCCCGAGGCATGATGCGTCAGGACGATCCGCACCATTTTGATCGCACGCGGGGTGATGCGTTCAAAGAAGCCGACGTTATCCTGATTGTCGGCACACCGTTTGATTTCCGTATGGGATACGGCAAGCGTATCTCGGCGCCGACGCTCGTTCAAATTGACCTCGACTATCGAACTGTCGGCAAGAACCGCGACATCTCGATGGGGCTTGCTGGACATCCTGGATCGATCCTCAGCGCTGTTGCTCAAGCGGCATCCGGGCGGATCGTTGATGCTTCGGCGCGCCAAGAGCGTCAGGACTGGATGGCGCACTTGCGGAAGATCGAAGCAGCGAAGCTTGAAAAGCTGATGCCGCTGTTTACGTCCGATCGTTCCCCGATCCACCCTTATCGCTTGGCCTATGACATCAACGAGTTTCTCGGCGAAGATACCATCTACATTGGTGATGGTGGGGACGTTGTAACAATCTCGGCGCAAGCCGTGCGCCCTCGCAATCCCGGCCAGTGGATGGACCCCGGTGCGCTCGGTTCGCTGGGTGTGGGTACTGGCTTTGCCATGGCGGCGAAACTGGCTCACCCCAACAAAGAAGTTCTTTGCTTGTATGGCGATGGCTCGTTTGGGATGACGGCTTTCGACATGGAAACCTCACAACGCTTTGGTGCGCCGTTCCTTGCTGTCATCGGAAACAACTCAGCGATGAACCAAATCCGGTATGGGCAGATCACCAAGTACGGTGAGAACCGTGGCGATATCGGCAACAAGCTTGGAGACGTTGAGTTCTCCAAGTTTGGACAGATGATCGGCGGCTATGGCGAGGAAGTGCGCGAAGCCAGTGAGATCCTACCGGCGTTGCATCGAGCGCGCGAGGCGATTGCAAAGACTGGCAAATGCGCCGTGGTCAATGTCTGGATCGATCCGGATGAATATGCGCCCGGAACCAAAGCCCAGACAATGTACAAATAATGATCTGCGGGCGCCGCTGCTTCGCCGATTGAAAAAAGACCAGGAGCTTAGACACAATGAAAGCCCTTGAAGGCGTCAAAATTCTCGACTTTACGCATGTGCAGTCCGGGCCAACCTGTACTCAGCTCCTGGCGTGGTTTGGCGCTGATGTCATCAAGGTCGAAAGGCCTGGCGTGGGTGATGCGACGCGTAAACAGTTGGTGGATGTTGAAGGCGCGGACAGCCTTTATTTCACGATGTTGAACCACAACAAGCGCTCCATCACGCTGAATACAAAAACGGCTGAGGGTAAAGAGGTTCTCGAGCGTCTCGTGAAGACGTGTGATGTCTTGGTTGAGAACTTTGCGCCGGGCGCGCTTGATCGGATGGGCTTTTCCTGGGAACGCATTCAGGAATTGAACCCGAAGATGATCATGGCCTCGGTCAAAGGCTTTGGTCCTGGACCTTACGAAGAGTGTAAGGTCTATGAGAACGTTGCGCAGTGCGCAGGTGGATCTGCATCAACAACTGGCTTTCTCGATGGTCCCCCGGTTGTTACGGGAGCGCAGATCGGTGACAGCGGAACCGGGCTTCATCTGGCGCTTGGTATCGTGACGGCATTGTTCCAACGAGAAAAGAGTGGTCGCGGGCAGAAGGTTTTGACGCCGATGCAAGATGGCGTTTTGAACTTATGCCGCGTAAAACTTCGCGATCAGCAGCGCCTCGGTCATGGACCCTTGAAAGAGTACTCGCAATTTGGCGAGGGCATTCCGTTTGGGGAGGCGACACCGCGCGCTGGCAACGATTCCGGTGGTGGTCAGCCCGGCCGCATCTTGAAGTGCAAGGGCTGGGAGACCGATCCCAATGCGTACACCTACTTTATTACACAGGCTGCGGTTTGGCCGAAGGTTTGCGATTTGATCGGCAAGCCTGAGTGGAAAGAAGATGCTGAGTATGCGACGCCGCCTGCCCGTCTCAACAAGCTGAACCACATCTTTGAGACCATCGAGAAATGGACGATGACCAAGACCAAACTCGAGGTCATGGAAATCTGTAACCCACATGACATCCCCGTTGGGCCGATCCTGTCGATGAAAGAACTGGCGGAGGACGTCAGTCTTCGCGAGACCGGAACAATCGTAGAAGTCGACCACCCGGAGCGTGGCGCGTACTTGAGTGTGGGCTGCCCGATCAAGATGTCCGACAGTCCCGTCGAGGTCACCCGTTCACCGCTGTTGGGTGAACATACTGATGAGATTCTCCAAACTGTCCTTGGTTATACCGAGCAGGAGGTGGAAGGGCTCCGCGAAAAGGGTGCAACGGCTGTCGTACGAAAAGCAGCGGCCGAATAGCTTTCGCCTGACTATGCAAACACGTTGGGCTGCGTCGGGTAAACAAAGTGTCTTCCCCTCGATGGCCAGGTCTGGAACATTTTAAACTCAGCGCAAGCCGTGCACATGGTTCCCATGATGCGGCAAGGAGGATCTATGCGGATTGTCGTGCACGGGCAGCAGGCGTTCGGTAAGGCTGTGTTGGAACGTCTTCTAGAAGGCGGGGAAGATGTTGTCGCAGTGTGCTGTGCGCCGACCAAGGAGGGAAAGCCTGAAGACCCTCTCGTCGAACTGGCACGGGAGAACGGGTTGCCAGTTCACCAGCCGGCCTCTTGGAAGACGCCTGAAGCATTGGAACTGATGAAATCATTCGATGCTGATGTCTGCATGATGGCCTACGTCCTGCTGTTTGTGCCGCAAGAGGTTCGTGACGCGCCAAAGTACGGGACGTTTCAATACCACCCGTCGCTTTGTCCATGGCATCGCGGACCATCATCGATCAATTGGCCGATCGCGATGGGGAAGACGCGGACGGGGTTGACGATCTTCTGGCCTGACGATGGTCTCGATGAAGGTCCGATCATGCTGCAGAAGACCTGCGCCATTGGGCCGGATGAAACAATCGGTGATGTTTATTTCAACAAGCTCTTTCCGATGGGCGTTGATGCAATGATCGAGGGGCTTGAGCTGGTCAAAGCCGGCATCATCTTGAAGCACAACCAAGTGCTCGAAGATGGCTCCTATGAGAGTTGGTTTAAGAAAGACCTTTCAGCCATCGATTGGTCCAAGCCAATTGATGAAGTCTACAATCTGGTGCGGGCAACGAACCCGGCTCCAGGTGCATGGACGATGCTGGGTGAAAACCGCGTCGATGTTTTCGATAGCCGCAAGGTTGATGCTGCGGGAACACCTGGTGAAATCCTTGACATCAGCGATGACAGTTTTGTCGTTGCCGCGGACGGTGGCGGGCTTCGCATAAGTCGTGTTCGCGTCGGCAAGGGCAAAAAGGTCAGTGGTGCTGTGTTTGTTGAGGAGCACGGTTTGAAGGTCGGCGACACGTTCTCTGGCTGAGTTCGGGCTCTGAAATTGCCCAATGTCTGCGCAACGCAGAGTTTGTAGTAAAACTACACCTGTCCAAGTCTCTTTACGGATAGCTTGCGGCTATGCGAAACCGGCAATCTGAGGACAATTGTTGGCTCTAACACCCGCCTAGGGCTGATCACGTTCAATCCCAAAAAAGACGACCAAATAAAAGAACCGTCCGTGCAACCGCGGCCATGTGTGAGGAAACAAGAATGAGTGTGAAATCCGACATCGAGATCGCCCGCGAAGCGAATATGAAACCGATTGCTGCCGCTGCTGCAAAGATCGATGTGCCAGCTGATGCGCTTTTGAATTATGGACCCTATAAAGCGAAGGTTTCATCTGAGTTTGTTGATGGTCAAAAAGACAAAAAAGACGGCAAGCTTATCTTGGTGACTGCGATCAGTCCGACACCTGCAGGAGAGGGCAAGACCACGACTACAGTTGGTCTTGGTGATGGACTGAACCGGATCGGCAAAAAAGCGATGAGCTGTTTGCGTGAGCCGTCGCTTGGTCCATGTTTCGGGGTCAAGGGTGGGGCTGCCGGTGGTGGCTATGCGCAAGTGGTTCCGATGGAGGATATCAACCTTCACTTCACCGGCGACTTTCATGCGATCACCTCGGCCAACAACCTTCTCGCTGCATTGGTCGACAATCACATCTATTGGGGCAACGCGCTGGGCCTTGATGAGCGGCGGATTGCTTGGCGTCGTGTGCTGGATATGAACGATAGGGCGTTACGCTCGATCGTTAACTCGCTGGGTGGCGTAGCCAACGGCTTTCCGCGTCAAGACGGTTTTGACATTACGGTTGCCTCTGAGGTGATGGCCATTCTGTGCCTGGCGAGCGATCTTGAGGATTTGCAGCGCCGACTTGGCAATATCGTTGTCGGCTATACGCGGGAGAAGAAACCTGTTCTTGCGCGAGAGCTCAAGGCTGACGGTGCGATGACGGTTCTGCTCAAGGACGCATTGATGCCGAACCTTGTGCAGACGCTTGAGAACAACCCCGTCTTTATTCACGGTGGGCCGTTTGCGAACATTGCCCATGGCTGCAATTCCGTTCTAGCAACCAAGACAGCTTTGAAGCTTTGCGATTACGTGGTGACGGAAGCTGGATTTGGTGCCGACCTGGGTGCTGAAAAGTTCTTCGACATCAAGTGCCGGATGGCCGGTCTCAAACCTGATGCCGTGGTGATTGTTGCAACCGTGCGAGCGTTGAAAATGCATGGTGGTGTCGCCAAGGATGATCTGAAGGGCGAAAACGTTGAAGCCGTTCGTAAAGGTTGTGAGAACCTCAAGCGTCACCTGGAGAACCTGAAAAAGTTTGGCGTTCCGCCGACAGTTGCGATCAACAGGTTCATCACGGACACGGATGCTGAAGTGGCAGCGATCCAGGAGGTCGCTGAGAGCTATGGCACCAAGGCCTTTGTCTGTACCCACTGGGCCGATGGTGGTGCTGGGACCGAGGAGCTTGCAAACCATGTGGTCGGTGTGTGTGAAAGCGGTTCCGCGTCGTTCAAACCGATCTATGAGGACGAGCTGCCGTTGGCGGAAAAAATCGGGGCTATTGCAACCAAGCTCTACGGTGCTGATGGTGTTGATATCCCACCAAAGGTGATGGCTCAGCTCAAGGAATTCGAAGCGGGTGGGTATGGCTCGTATCCGATCTGTGTCGCCAAAACGCAGTACTCCTTCACCACAGATCCGAACGCTCGTGGGGCGCCAAGCGGTCATACATTGCCGGTGCGTGAGGTCATTCTTGCAGCGGGTGCTGAGTTCATCGTGGCTGTCTGTGGCGAGATCATGCGAATGCCTGGATTGCCGAGGCATCCGTCGTCAGAGCAGATCGGCTTGAACTCTGAAGGGCAGATCGACGGGTTATTCTAACGCGACGGTATCCTGGGAGACTACATCTCCGATTACGGAGTGTTAGCTATGCAGATGGCGGAAGGCTGTTCAGTTATCTGTTTTTCTGGCACTGTCTCCTAGGTAACAGTTCGATCTCGCAAGGCGTGTTGTGCTCTTGTGGGTTCAAAATCGTTGTCGGGAGAATGAGTGTGACGCACAATATTCGTAGACTGCGCACTGTGTTGGCCGCGGGCCTTGCCTTGGTCTGTGGTGCATTCCAGGCTCATGCCTCGTTGCATACCGATACCGCCGTCAGTGGTATCGATGCGCAGTCGATTGTGGCTGAGGCTGCTGAACAATCGCCGGTTCTGGTTGCCCAGTGGAATCAGAAGAAAGTGCGCGGCATCGTTAAGGAATACACGGGATCAACGGGTTCGGGTTCCAAGGGCAAAAAGAAAGACTGCAAAACAATCACGCATACCAACCCAAAGGTTCAAAAGAAGCTGCGGCAGATCTGTAAATATCAGCAGTAGCCTTGTTTACGTTCGGGGGCCTTATCGCGAGATCATTGTCATGCCGGGCCAGTTTGTAGATTTCGACACGCTTGATGCCAACGGTTTTCCGTTGGTTGAACTTGCGGTTGAAGAGAAAGTCTTCTCTTCGGGAGAGAAGGGTGATTGTCTCTTTCTGGTGAAATCCGGTGCGGTGCAGATTTTGACCTTCGGCACAGTACTTGAAGTGATTAAAGCCGGTGGCATGTTCGGAGAGATGGCGATCATTGATGGCGCGCCGCGAAGTGCTACTGCGATCGCAAGCGAACCGACAGTTCTTGTTAAGGTCGATCTCGATGCGTTTCGTCACCTTGTGAAGCAGAACCCGGACTTCGCATTATCAGTTATGGGTTTGATGGCGCGTCGGCTTCGACAGATGAACGATAGCGTGTAACCCCTCAAGCTTACGGTTTTGCGCCATCCCCTCCCAACGTCACGCTTTTTCAGGCGGACGCCTGAGACGCCGGTCTGGCGGATAAGACCGCACCTTCGGCAGTAAGCCCGATCTCAGTGCGCGTTGCATGCCTTCCCAATAATCCATCGTCATCAAGTCAGCGTGCATTTCACGGAATAAGCGGCGCAGATGCTTGTCATCGATACGAAGCCCGACCAGCATTTCTTCGGGTAGAAATACGTAACCTTCTTCGAAGAACCAATCTGGAATGTCTTCTTCGCCGTCCTCGCGGTTGACGTTTGTGCGCACCTTGACGTCGACCAGCGGTTCAACCGCGTCGTAGTCAAACAGATAGACTTTGTTGATGCCGCTGATGCCGTAGTTCCTGGCATCAAGGTCGCGATTGAAGATGTTGGCTGCGGCGTTATTGCGAATGCAGTCGCCGAGTTTTCGAATGGCTTCTTCTGCTTGTGACTGGGATGCGCTTTCAAAAAACAGCGGCAGTGGCGTCATCTTTGCCTGAACAATTAGATGTCGGAACAAGACGTAGCGGTGGAGGATCACCACGCTGGAGGGGGCTGCATTGATTAGCTCTTGAAGCAGAACCGGCGAAAACCAAGATTTTTCCAGGCGGACGTTCTCGTACATGATGTTGTCGAGCATTGAACCGGCGCGATCGGACTCGTGAACAATCCTGTATTTGTCCAAGACGGTTTCGACGCCATCGAATTCGCCCCACTTGTATCCATCGGTTGGATGGTCGCGAATGACTTTCAACACATACCTAGAGTGGGGTCTGGTGAAGCCGATGGCGACAGTGCCATGCTTTCCAGGTGCGAAATCGAATGGTTCGTGCTGGTTGGCGTAGTCCGTTTGCAGCTCGCGCATCACTGCGACTTTGCCGACGTGGTTAAACCCGATTGTCGAGTAGTGCATACCCAATGCGCGGCGTGGCATGATGGTCTTCAAGAACCGTGCGAGTTCACGATAGTGCTCTTCGGTGACGTGAAAGTTGGCCAATGTTGATGAGAACACGGCGTGAATTTCATCGCTTCTCAACAGCACAGCATCGGCGAAGACGCCCTCCTCACTGTGGAGGAAGGCGATGGTTAGCGGAATGCTCTCCATAGTAACGGGGCTCACGCCGTCATCGCCTGGGACCGTGACTGGTTCATCGAAGTCGATCCGACCGACAACGTAGGCTCCGCGGTTGCGAAAAAAGCCTGCGTTTATGACTTTCAACGCGCAGGCTCCAGTGACGGTTGCTCCCAAGCGATCAAGTTCGTCATTGACGCGTTGCGCGATCAATTCGGTATCGGATTGAATGTTGCGGAAGGGTACGCTGATGTTTGCAACGTCTATGAATTGTTCGAGCGCCTTGGGCCGCATGCGCCCGGCCACTGGGAATGTTCGAACGACATCGAAGCCGAGTTCATAGTCGGGGGCGTCTGATACTCTTCCTGCAAAATAGGCGACGGGGGCCCACTCGCCTCGTCGCATCAATCGGCGCGCGGATCTCAGAAAAGCAAATGCGAGGTCGGCTTCGTAGCGCCGGTGGATGAGGTCGAGGTAGTGAGCCTCAAGTTCGACCCAGAAACCGCGCTCGTCTGGGAGTTCCGTCCAGTGCGTTCGCAGAAGTGGGATGAGATGATTGAGGTTGAGGCCGTACTCTGCGAGGCGCACTTTCGATAGCTCGAACGAGCGGGCCCATCGCCGTTCCTCGAAAGCGCGTTTCGCTTCAAAGGGGATATTCCGAGAGCGCGTGTAGTAGTCATCGAAGGCACTCAGAATAGCGCGGCTGAATATGAGCGCTCTCGCGTCTCGCGAGATGTCTGGCGTCAGGGTTGCAAGAAGATCTGCAACGGATGGCAGTTGTTTGCGTGCCGCTTCGATCGTTTCTTCAGTCGGTTGTTCGACGCTGGTTTGCGCGCCCAAGGCGGCGCGTAACGAGGGTGTTGAGGGGCTCGATGCGTTCCAGAGGTTTGTAGGGCTGAATTGGCGGCTTGCAGATGATGTTGGATCGAGAAAAGGCGGGCTTAAGTGCCCGCCTTCTGGTTTGGGTGGTTTATTCTTTTGCGAGGCCATGTGTTCCTCGAACCCGCGCGTCGTTGCGCGGTGATACTTCTATTCAGCCGCGATAACAGACTGGGAGTCGGTCGGTTTTTCGATACGTGCAGCGCAGAATTTGAACTCGGGGATTTTACCCATGGGGTCGAGTTCAGGGTTTGTCAGCACGTTAGCTGGGCTTTCTGCAAAGCAAAACGGAATGAACAGCATGCCTTCTGCGATGTCCCGATCGATGCGGACTTTCAATGTGATCTTACCGCGGCGCGTTTCGACGATCGCATCGCCACCAGCCTCAAGGCCAAGCTGATCTGCATCACGAGGGTTCAGACCGACGATTGCCTCAGGTTCCAAAGCATCAAGGTTTGATGCACGACGCGTCATGGAGCCTGTGTGCCAATGTTCCAACAAACGGCCTGTTGTTAGCACCATTGGGAAGTCCGCGTCTGGCAGTTCATCAGGTGGGCGCAACTCTGCGGGCACCAGTTTGGCGCGACCGGACGGTGTTGGGAACGAGCTGGCGAAGATGATTTCGTTACCTGGCTTGTCGGGGGCATCGCATGGGTAGGTGACGCTGTCTTCTTTAAGCAGCCGCTCCCAAGTGATGTTGTCGAGTGACGGCATCACATTGGCCATTTCGGTGAAGACTTCGCCAACGTCTGTGTAGTCCCACTCCAGTCCGATGCCGTTTGCCAAGGCCTGGATTAACTCCCAGTCCTGTCGTGCTTCGCCAGGTGGCGAAACGACCGGCCTCGCGAGCTGTACCTGGCGGTTGGTGTTGGTAAAGGTGCCCCACTTTTCCGCATGGGCCGATGACGGCAGGACCACATCTGCGTGCCAGGCGGTCTCGGTCAGGAAAATGTCTTGAACGACCAGATGGTCAAGTTCCGCGAGTGCCTTGCGGGCATGTTGCACGTCTGGATCGGACATCGCAGGGTTTTCACCCATGACGTACAATCCGCGAATTTCGTTGTTGTGGATGGCCTGCATGATCTCGACGACCGTTAGGCCGGGCTTGTCGTTCAGCTCGGTGCCCCAAAGTGCTTCATACTTGGCTTTATAGGCTGGGTCTGCAACCGAGATGTAGTCAGGATAAACCATTGGGATCAGGCCCGCATCGGAAGCGCCTTGTACGTTGTTTTGCCCGCGCAGTGGATGGAGACCGGTGCCTGCACGGCCGATTTGGCCGGTGATCAGGGCGAGTGCGATTAGGCAGCGCGCGTTGTCCGTCCCGTGAGTGTGTTGCGATACGCCCATGCCCCAGAAGATGATTGAACGTTCAGAGCGTGCATAGATGCGGGCCACTTCGCGGAGTGTTTCGGCGGGGATGTTGCAAACCGCCTCCATCTTCTCCGGTGAGAAGTCTTTGATCTTGTCTTTGAGCGCAGCGTAGCCATCGGTGTGGGCCTGTACATACTGCAGATCGTACAGGCCTTCTTCGATAATGACGTGAAGCAGCGCGTTTAACATTGCGACGTCGGTGCCAGGCTTGAACTGCATCATGTGGGATGCGTACCGGCCCAGACCATCCTGGTGGCCGCGTGGGTCCATGATGATGAGCTTTGCGCCGCGCTTTGCAGCATTCTTAAGGTAGGTTGCAGCGACGGGGTGGTTCTGGGTTGGACGCGCGCCGATGACGATCATGCAGTCGCTGTCTTTGGCGGCTGTGAAAGGCGCTGTTACCGCTCCAGAGTTCAGCCCCTCCATCAAGGCTGCCACTGATGATGCGTGGCATAGTCTGGTGCAGTGGTCGACGTTGTTGGTGTGGAAGCCCTGCCGGATGAATTTTTGGAATAGGTAGGCTTCTTCGTTCGAGCCTTTGGCTGATCCAAAGCCAGCAAGCGCGCTGCCACTGTCTTCGTTGTAGATCTTTTTCAGGCCACCGGCGGCCTTATCCAAGGCTTCTTCCCAGGTTGCTTCGCGGAAAACTTTGTCGATGTCGCCGCGCGGGATTTCCATGTCCCAGGCCTTGGGCGCATCATCTCGCCGGATCAATGGCTTTGTCAGACGGTCGGCGTGATGGATGTAGTCAAAGCCAAAGCGGCCTTTGACGCACAGGCGGTTTTCGTTGGCTGGTCCGTCGCGTCCGTCGACGTAGAGGATTTTGTTGTCTTTGACGTGGACTGAAGTTTGGCAACCGACGCCGCAGAAGGGGCAGAGCGAGTCGATCGTTTCTTCTTCGTAGGCGACACGCTTGCCTGCATCGTCGAGAAGGTTTGCCTCCATCAAAGCGCCGGTCGGGCAGGCCTGAACGCACTCACCACAGGCGACGCAGGTCGATGCGCCCATGTCCGTGTCGAAGTCGAAGATCACTTTCGAGCCGTGGCCGCGGTAGGCCATGCCGATGACGTCGTTGGATTGCACCTCGCGGCAGGCGCGCACGCACAGGCCGCAGTTGATGCAGGCGTCGAGATGAACGGAGATGGCTGCATGGGTGACATCACCTTCCGGGCGGTCCGCGCGGGGAAGACGTGACGTGGTTGCAACGCCCATGTCGTCGACCCAGTTCCAGAACTTGGACGCTGGGTCATGGCTGTCGTTCTTTTCTGGTTGGTCGGCGACGAGAAGCTCAAAGACCATTTCGCGGCTTTTCTTTGCGCGCTCGGAGGCCGTCTTGACTTTCATGCCGTCGGCTACGGTGCGCTGGCAGGACGCCGCCAAGACGCGCTCGCCTTCGATCTCGACCATACAGGCGCGGCAGTTGCCATCGGCACGGTAGCCAGGCGCAGGGTTCCAGCAAAGATGCGGAATGGTCGTACCTTCGCGCTTCGCGACCTGCCAGATGGTTTCATCTGGTGCGGCTTCAACGGTCTGGCCGTCGAGTTCGAACGTGATTTTTTTATCCGTCATCGTTTCGTCCCGGTCTTGCGGTTTGCGACGTGTGTTTGTGGTGTCGGAAGTCTCGCTTCGTATCAGTCCTTCAAGTCTTCGGGGAAGAACTTGACGACACTTGCGAGTGGGTTGGACGCGGCCTGACCTAGCCCGCATATCGAAGCGTCTCGCATGACTTGAGCGAGATCGTTCAAAAGATCGACGTCCCATTTGTCATTTTGCATCAACTTGACGGCCTTCTCGGTTCCATTTCGACAAGGTGTGCACTGACCGCAGCTTTCGTCTTCAAAGAAGCGCATCAGATTGAGCGCTGCATCTTTCATATCGTCTTGGTTTGATAAGATGACAACCGCATGCGAGCCAACAAAACAGCCATGCTTTTCCAGGGTGCCGAAATCAAGCGGGATGTCGGCCATGGATGCGGGCAGAATACCGCCCGATGCGCCGCCGGGTAGGTAGCCCTTGAATGTGTGCCCTTCTGCCATGCCGCCGCACTGCGCGATCAGATCTTCAGTGGTGACACCGGCAGCCGTTAGAACGACACCTGGTTTTTTTACGCGACCCGACACTGAGTAGGACCGCAAGCCTTTAGCGCCGTTGGTGCCTTGATCGGCAAACCAGGCTGCGCCCTTTTCGATGATTTGTGGGATCCAGTAGAGGGTCTCGATATTGTTGACCAGCGTTGGCCGATTGAAGATCCCAACCTGCGCGACGTATGGCGGGCGATGCCTCGGGAGGCCTCGCTTGCCCTCGATGGACTC
>JBCBRD010000092.1:2640-12312 GCA_039819885.1 Pseudomonadota bacterium | reverse complement strand
AACCTGGAAGATATCAAGGCGCCTGATTGCTTCGAGGTTGATCCCGCCGAACGATGGTCCGAGATACCGTACGCACTCAATGAACTTCTCAACGTCGGTCGAATCCACGAGCAGATCCATGGCATCAATGTCGGCAAAGCGTTTGAAAAGCGCCCCCTTGCCTTCCATGACCGGTTTGGCAGCCAACGGACCAAGATCACCAAGGCCAAGAATCGCAGTCCCATTTGAGACCACTGCGACAAGGTTTCCTTTATTCGTATAGTTGTAGACCGTCGCCGGATTGTCCGCGATGGCCTTGACCGGCACAGCCACCCCCGGCGAGTAGGCCAGCGAGAGATCCCGCTGCGTTGCCAGCGGTTTCGTCGGTGTAATTTCAAGCTTGCCCGGCTTACCTTGAGAGTGAAACTGCAGCGCTTCTTCAGGCCCGAAACGGGCCTCTGCGAACTTTGTGTCCATATCGGTGTGCGGGATCCGGATAAGAGTGAGGTCAGCAGTTGCCAAGGTCGCAACTGCGGTGCGGGGTGAAGGTAGGCGCGCCCTCAGGTTTAGACAACACACATGACCAAAATCAACAAGTTGGCGCTCTACAGGGAAGGAAGTTTCGGTCGTCATGGGCTAATGGAATAGACACGCAAGAGGCACATTCGCGTCAAGCACGGAATTGGGATATCAGCCATGCAATGATGCTACGTCGTTTGATCGTGTTCCTAGCGACCAGCGAAATGCACAAATCGGGCTGACGTAGCGAGACAGACCAAAACTGCAAGAATGACGCCAACCTCCCCGGAATGCTGCCGCTAAAGATCGGCGGGCAAAACGACTGTAGAAGGCATTGCGAAACGGCCATGGCAAACGCACACGATAGAGCAAAAGGTGCGCGTCCGAGCGATAAAACGCCCCCCGGCCCGGAAGTGACAGCCTCTGGTCCAGCCAAACCCATCCAAAAAGCAGAAAGACAGTCGCAGCCTTCACCCAAGCCCGACGCGAGCAAAAAGACGACGCCATCAATGGCGCAATATCTGGAAATCAAGGCGTCAAACCCCGACAGCCTTCTATGGTACCGGATGGGTGATTTCTACGAGCTGTTTTTTGAGGATGCTATTGTCGCCTCACAAGCTCTGAGCATCACCCTCACGAAGCGCGGTAAACACCTCGACCAGGATATCCCGATGTGTGGCGTTCCCGTCGTGCGCGCAGATGAGTACCTCGAGCGGCTGATCCGGCAAGGGTACCGCGTCGCCGTCTGCGAACAACTGGAAGACCCAGCTGAAGCGCGAAAACGCGGCTCAAAGGCCGTTGTGAAGCGCGATGTCGTCCGCCTCGTAACGCCAGGTACGTTAACTGAAGACACGTTGCTTGACGCGAGGTCGCGCAACTACCTCACCGCACTCTTCTTACAACCCGCGACGCGGACAGGAAAATCTACTAGCTCCGTAGAGGGTTCAGCGTGCGCGCTGGCGTCGCTCGATCTTTCAACAGGCCAATGCGAAATGGCGCTCTATCCCCTAGCCGATCTCGCAGGCGAATTGGCCCGACTGGCACCCGGCGAAGTGCTGCTGTCTCAAAACCAGCAGGCTGATGAAGCTATCGACCTTGCAGTCTCTGCGTTAAAATCATCGATCACTCCGGTCCCGGCAGCGCACTTCGACAGCTTGGCTGGAGAGCGTGACTTGAAGCAGAACCTCGGCGTGAGTGAACTTGGCGCATACGGCGCATTCACCCGTGGCGAGCTGGCAGCCATGGCAGCGGTATTGAAATACGTCGATCATACCCAAATCGGTCGAAAGCCGCGGCTCGCGCCTCCGACACGTTCCTCACCGATTGATATCATGACGATCGATGCGGCAACCCGAATGAGTCTGGAGCTCACGCGCACGACGTCCGGTGAGAAGGCGGGCAGTCTGCTGTCTAGCATCGACAAGACAGTCACCGGCGCAGGTGCACGGGAGCTGGCTGAGCGGATTTCCGCACCACTCCTGAGCGAGCAAAAAATCAATGAACGTTTGGACGTCGTTGGCTTCCTGCTCGATCAAGACACATTGCGCGACGACCTCCGGCAGGACTTGCGCGGTGCGCCTGATGTCGCCCGCGCGATCTCAAGACTGGCGCTGTATCGCGGAACGCCACGCGATCTGGCAGCTGTGCGCGACGCTCTGTCAGCGGCTGAAAAATGCGCTGGTCGTTTGTATGGAACCAAAACAACACTGGGTCTTCCGGGCCTGCTTGCTGAAACCGTCGAAGATTTGCGGAAAGCGTCCGGGCCGCTTCTAGAGAAGCTGGGGTCCGCTCTCGTCGATGATCCGCCCACGACCAAACGCGACGGTGGTTTCATCCGTGACGGATATGTAGCTGACCTCGATAATGCGCGAAGCTTACGTCATTCTGCCCGACAAGTGATCGCGGAACTGGAAAGTCGGTATGCCGCCGAGACAGGCATCAAGGCCCTGAAAGTCAGACACAACAACATCCTTGGTTACTTCATTGAGGCCACTCAGGCCAATGCGGCGCCACTTACCAAGCCGCCCCACGATGCCGTGTTTCGTCACCGCCAGACCATGGCCAACGCTATGCGCTTCGTTACTGATGAGCTTGTCGAGACCGAGGGCCGCATAGCAACCGCCGCCGAACGCGCGTTGCGGATCGAGACCGAAATGTTCGATGAATTGACCGCGGCGATCATTGGTGACGACGCAGGCATCCAAGCCGTCGCAAGAGCGTTGGCATCATTGGACGTCTACGCAAGTCTGGCTGAAGTCGCCGCGTCCGAGAACATGTCGCGGCCCATCGTTGAAGACACGACCGCCTTTGAAGTTCGCGGCGGGCGTCATCCTGTCGTGGAACAATCGCTCCGAAAAGCGCTTGCAGGTCCGTTCATAGAAAACGACTGCATCTTGTCCGCACCCGCCGATGTCAAAGACGTTTCTGTACGAGAAACTGAGGGCGGATTGAATACTGACGGATCTGATGATCTCGCATATCCACCAGGGTTCTCCGAGGCAACACCGGCACGAATTTGGTTGGTCACCGGCCCTAACATGGCGGGTAAATCAACATTCCTCCGTCAAAACGCCGTCATTGCGATCCTGGCACAGATGGGGGCCTACGTCCCAGCCAAACACGCACGTATCGGCACAGTAGACCGCGTGTTTTCAAGGGTCGGCGCGTCCGATGATCTCGCCAGAGGACGCTCGACGTTCATGGTCGAAATGGTCGAGACTGCGGCGATACTCACCGCCGCCGGACCGCGCTCACTGGTCATCTTGGATGAAATTGGTCGCGGCACGGCAACCTTTGATGGGCTCTCAATCGCATGGGCCTGCGTTGAGTATCTCCATGATGTCTGCAAGGCGCGCGCCCTGTTTGCCACCCATTATCACGAGCTGACAGCCCTTCCCGGTCGTCTGGACTCGGTCGCAAACGTCACCATTGACGTGAAGGAGTGGCAAGATGAAATCGTCTTCCTGCACAAGGTCAAAAAAGGCGCCGCTGATCGATCCTACGGAATTCAAGTCGCCAAACTTGCGGGGCTGCCTCACGCGGTTGTAAGTCGAGCCGGTGAAGTCTTGAAACGCCTTGAAGCAGGTGATCGCAAGGAAGGCCCGGCTCGATTAGCAGATGACATTTTCGAAGACCTGCCGCTCTTTGCGGCCACCCGGCCGACCAGTCCGGCAGCCACAAGCACGCCTGACAACGCCGAACTGATAGCAGAAATCAATAATCTTCAGCCTGATGAGCTAACGCCTCGGGATGCACTCGATGCGCTCTACAGACTCAAGTCGTTGCTTGCCAAGTAAACCCAGTTTCATCGCAATTTGGTTGCACGGCTTGCATGACCGCGCGGAATGCGCAACGTGGGTGCCGAAAAACAAAGGGTCAACATGGACAAACCTGAAACGGTCGCCCCGCCACTCATTGATGCCAGTGCTCTCAACACTGACCTCCAAACTTGGAGCCGCAAACCAGTATCAAATGGAGACGCCGGCCTGTCGATTTTGAAACGACTGAAGCAGGCTGTAGCGGAGGCACGCACCGAAGCTCGGCAACGCTTGGAGGCCGGTGGAAGCGGCCGAACGTGCGCTGAAAGCTTGTCAGATTTTCAAGACGATCTGACCGACGCTATTTTCAACTTGGTGATTGAGGACGAAGCTGTCTGCACATCACCACAAGACCGTAAAGATGCAAACGACCTGGCGATCGTGGCAACGGGCGGTTATGGCCGCGGTTTGCTAGCTCCTGGCTCAGACATAGACCTCTTGTTCCTTCTGCCTGATCGCCATGGCCCGCTTGGCGAACGGATCGCTGAAGCGATGCTGTACAAGTTGTGGGATCTCGGTTTCAAAGTCGGTCACGCAACACGCACCGTCAAACAGTCTATCCAGTTGGCGCACAGCGATACAACAATACGCACCTCCCTCCTCGACGCCCGGTTGATTCGAGGCAATCAGGCCCTGTTTGATGAGTTAAACGAGCGTTTCCGCAACGACGTCGTCAACACCACCGCTCGGCAGTTTGTCGACGCCAAAATGTCAGAACGCGACGAACGCCATCAACGGTCTGGTGATGCCAGGTACCGGGTTGAACCAAACATAAAAGACGGGAAAGGCGGCCTTCGCGACCTTCACACGCTGCACTGGCTTTCAAAGATCATCTATGGGGAAGACGTGGGTGCTGCCACCGTGGCGACCGGTATCTTCACAGATGAAGAGGCCGCAACCTTCCAGCGCTGCGAAGACTTTCTTTGGACCATCAGGTGTCACCTTCATTTTCTGACAGGCCGTGCAGAAGAGCGCATCAGTTTCGACGTTCAGCCGCGCATGGCGGAGCTGCTCGGCTACAAACGCCACGGCGGTTTGCGCGGCGTTGAGCGTTTCATGAAGCACTATTTTCTGGTGGCGAAAGACGTCGGTGATCTGACGTCAATTCTTTGCGCCGCCCTGGAAATCCAACAACTTAAGTCGTCGCCTAAGAGCCTTTCGCGACTTCTAGATCCAACGTCATGGAAAAAGCGCCGAGAAGTTCGACTACGCACCGAATTTCGGATCGAGAATGATCGGATCAATCTCGCATCCCCGGATGCCTTCGAACGCGACCCGCTTAACATTCTGAGGCTCTTTGCGCAGTCGGCAAAAACCGGAGCATTCCTGCATCCCGATGCGATCCGTCAATTACGGCATTCGCTCGGTCTGATCGATGCAACGGTGCGGAACGATCCAGAGGCAAACCGCATCTTTCTCGAACTTTTGACGGAAACAAACGACCCGGCAACAATCTTCCGGCGCATGAGTGACGCCGGCGTTCTAGCGCGCTTCATTCCGCCCTTCCGCAAGGTCGTCGGGATGATGCAATTCAACATGTACCACCACTTCACTGTTGATGAGCATCTACTTCGCACCATCCAGATGCTGCGAGGTATCGAGACAGGCGATGCCATCGATGAGTTGCCGCTATCTACCGAGCTGATCAAGCTCGTTGAGAAAGACGCCCGCAAAGTCCTGTTTGTTGCAGCCTTCCTGCACGACATCGGTAAGGGAAGAAAAGAAGATCACTCCATTGTCGGTGCTCGCATCGCCCGCGATTTATGTCCGAGGCTTGGGTTAACGACAACAGAGACCGACCGCGTTGTTTGGTTGGTGGAAAACCACCTTCTGATGAGCAACATCGCCCAGACCCGAGATCTTTCGGATCCCAAGACGTTGACCGATTTTGCCGAGCAGATCCAAAGCCGCACGCGCTTGCAGCAGCTCCTACTGCTAACTGTCGCTGACATTCGCGCCGTCGGCCCAGGTGTGTGGAATGGCTGGAAAGGCCAGCTACTGAGAACACTCTACAGTGAGGCAGAACCCTTGTTAGCCGGTGGCCACACGCCAGACGCTCGACCAACTCGCGTGGCAAAGGCACAGGCATTGCTCACCGAGGCTTTGGAAGGTGAAGGCTGGTCGGCAGCGGAGATCAAAGTCACCACTGCCCGGTTCTATGACGACTACTGGCTGAAGTTCGAAACGCCAACGCAAGTCGAACATGCCAAGCTCATTTCACGAGCGATGAACGAACAGGTCAAACTTGCACTCGATCATAGTACCGACGAGTTCACCGAGATGACCGAGCTTACGATTTTTGCACCGAACCACCCACGGCTCTTGTCTCTTTTTGCAGGGTCGTGCGCAGTCGTCGGTGGAAACATCGTTGCAGCTCAGATTACCACCACACGGGACGGATTTGCTCTGGACACGTTCCGGGTCCGGCGTGAATTCGCGACCGACGAGGACGAGGCCCGACGCGCGCGTCGCATCGAAGACAAGATCAAGCGGCTGCTCAGCGGCGAAGGGCGACTGCAAAAATTGTTGGATCAGCGTAGACCCGCCGAGCATCGTGTCGAAGCCTTTGCGGTGCCACCAGAGGTGACCGTAGACAATAAACTCTCGCACAGTTTCACAGTTATCGAAGTGGCTGGTCGAGATCGGCCCGGCCTGCTCTACGATCTGACCGCAGCGCTGTCTGACTTGAGCCTGGATATTTCATCTGCTCACATCACGACCTGGGGTGAAAAGGCGGTTGATGTGTTCTACGTGACAGACCTCGTCGGCAAGAAAATCCACGGAGATGACCGCCGACAAAAAGTCATAGAAACGCTAGAGGGTATTCTGACTGTGGAAGACGAGCCAGCAATCGCTTAGGTCGAGCCGCAGGCCATTCAAACGTCCACAACAGCCGAACCTACGACCTAGCCGCCATAGCTAAGCGGTTGAGCTTTTCCGCGGAATACCCAATACGCGTAAATGGAGTACGCGATGATCACGGGCAGCACAGCGATTGCACCGAGGAGAATGATGAACAACGACTCCGGCGCACTTGCAGCCTCATAGATCGTAATCTTGTCGGGCACGATGTAGGGGTAGAAGCTGTACGCCAGACCAACAAACCCCAGTATGAAGACTGCAATCGCTGCGACAAAAGGTGCCCAACAGAACCGATCTTCTTTCATGGGCATCTCGCGCAGCAACACCACAAGTGATGCGAAAAGCGCAGCTGTCATAAGCGGGATTGGCGCGAGGAGAAGGATATTCGGGAAGCTGAACCACTTCTCAAAAATGCGCGAGCTAACGAGCGGCGTTGCCATCGAAACAGCAACCATACCGAGCGCACCAAGCCACAAGAGTTTTTGCGCCCAGCCGATGGCACGTTTCTGCAGCTCGCCTTCTGTCTTCATGATCAGCCAGCATGCGCCAATGAACGCATAAGCCGCAGCGACGCATACGCCGGTCAGCAGACCGAAGAGGATTTCCGGCAACCCCTGCTGTAGCCCGACAATGTAAATTCCGAGCATGTAACCCTGCGCGACCGCCGCAAGCAGTGACCCGCCGAGAAAAGCCCTGTTCCAAAGCCATTTGCGGTCGCTTGGCACCTTGGCGCGAAAATCGAACGCAACGCCTCGAAGGATCAAGCCGACGAGCATTGCAAAGACCGGCAGATAGAGCGCTGAAAGAATGGCGCCATGTGCCGCAGGAAAAGCAACCAGCAAGATGCCAACACCCAGCACCAGCCACGTCTCGTTCGCATCCCAGAATGGACCGATAGATGCGATCATTGTGTCTTTGTCTTCATCTGACGCATCAGCGATGAGAATACCAACGCCTAGGTCAAAGCCGTCCAGAACAACATAGATCAGCATTGAAAGGCCCATCAGCCCGACAAACACCAAAGGCAGCCATGATGATCCGTCGCTCGCGTCCATGATGGGCACTTCCTGTTAAGTGGCTCAATCGAGTGTCGTGTGACCGTTGATGAGCCAAGCTGAATTCAATAGCGAGTTTCTGTGACGACTATTGCGTCGGTGGCGATGCAGGCTGCGTGTCCCCCACGATGGCTCCAGCACCAGGAATGGCTTGGGGAACGCCCGGCTTATAAGCGTCAGATGCACCAGCCTTCCTTGCAAGATGATATAGCGCTGAGATGTAGGCAAACAGCAGTGCCACATACAAAGCGAGATAAAGCGTCAGCGTCAGTGCAATCGGCCCAGCAGTGACGGGACCAGCAGCTTGCGCCGTCGTAAGTACGCCTGAAACCAACCAGGGTTGGCGGCCGATTTCGGTGACATACCAACCCGCCAATGTCGCAACCCAGCCAGAGAACGTCATGACAAACAGAGCGTATGCCAAAGGCTTGTCGACATCGCCGCGTCGCCATAGACGGTAGGCGCCATACCAAGAGACCAGCAGCATTAGCATGCCTATCCCGACCATGATGCGGAACCCGAAGAAGACTGGCGCGACCGGTGGGATCTTGTCACCAAACTCGTTCAGTCCGGGCACGACACCGCTGGCTTCGTGCTTCAAGATCCAACTCGCACCACTCGGGATAGAGATCTCGAAATCGTTAGATCGAGTTTCCGCATTCGGAATGGCGAACAAAACCAGCGGCACGTTTCCGCGCGTTTCCCAATTTGCCTCCATCGCAGCAACCTTCGCCGGTTGATGCTCTAGCGTGTTCAGGCCGTGCATATCACCGGCAACAATCTGAAGCGGGATCAACACTGCACCCAGCGTGACACCGGTCTTCAACGCGGCCATCACATCCGCACCCCGATCGTTGCGAAGCCACCGATAGGCGGACAAACCTGCAATCAGGAATGCAACCGTCAGTCCAGATGCAAGCAGCATGTGGGTCAGGCGATACGGCATCGATGGGTTCGTTATGATCGCCCACCAGTCAGTCGCGTGCGCAACGCCGTCTCGCATTTCGAAGCCAACCGGAGTGTGCATCCAGGAATTCAACACGATAATCCAGAACGCAGACATTGTGGTGCCGAACGCAACCAGCACGGTCGCGAGCGTGTGCATCCCATTCGAGACGCGCTTATGCCCAAACAGCATGATGCCAAGAAACGCTGCTTCAAGGAAAAATGCGGTCAGAACTTCGTAGGCAAGCAATGGACCTGCGATATTCCCAACGCGCTCCATAAACCCGGGCCAGTTCGTACCGAACTGAAAGCTCATCGTGATGCCGCTTACAACACCGAGTGCGAACGACAGCGCGAACACTTTGACCCAGAAGTTGTAAGCATCCATCCAGCGATCATCTTGCGTCGCATTGAACCGGAGCTTGAAGAAAAGCAGCACCCAGCCAAGCGCAATCGTGATTGTCGGAAACAGAATATGGAACGAAATGTTTGCGCCGAACTGCATGCGGGCAAGAATGAGGCTGTCCATCGATCTGCAAGTTCCTCGTGAGGCGGCGTATCAGGTAGGCGAGCCGCGCATTGCTGGATAGCGATGTGATAGAACTACACACATTTATCAAACCCCATATGCCTACGTCTCTCTAGCCGCCCAATGAGACAAACCCGCCACATGTTCGATCAAATTGACGCGGCATACTAAAAACGTGACCATTATCAGAACGCTACGGCGTCCACGGTTTGTCCGCTACTATTGACCAACCCCACTTGATCACAACGTCGCTGAGCGGCACAACACAAGCCACCGGCAGTCCGCCGGATGTTTTGTAGTGGATACACCTCGCCGATGCTCTATCGCGCCTTCGCAACTGTCGGCGGGTTGACCCTCATCAGCCGGTTGTTGGGATTTGTCCGGGACATCTTGATCGCCGCAGCCCTGGGCTCGGGGGCCGTGGCAGATGCGTTCTTTGTCGCCTTCCGTTTCCCAAACTTGTTTC
>JBCBRD010000092.1:0-2543 GCA_039819885.1 Pseudomonadota bacterium | reverse complement strand
CATCTTGATCGCCGCAGCCCTGGGCTCGGGGGCCGTGGCAGATGCGTTCTTTGTCGCCTTCCGTTTCCCAAACTTGTTTCGCAGACTTTTTGGCGAAGGTGCGTTCAACGCAGCCTTCATACCATTGTTCGCAAAGCAGCTTGGCACAGATGGTTCGCCAAACGGTCGTGCAGATGCCAAGCGTTTTGCCGAGGAATCCATGGCGGTGCTCGCAGCTGCGCTGATCGTCCTGTCGACCATCGCAATTATCTCAATGCCATGGCTGATGATCGGCCTCGCCCCTGGTTTTGCCGAAAATCCGGCGAAGTATGACCTCGCAGTCGAGCTTTCACAGATCGCATTTCCTTACCTTTTCTGCATGTCCATCGTGGCGCTCCTATCCGGCATCTTAAATTCGTTGCACCGTTACTGGGCTGCCGCTGCTGCACCGATTTTGCTCAATGTCGTCCTCATATCGGCATTGATAGGAGCGCTTGTGAATGGCTACGCCGAGAGCGAGGACGCCGGCTACATTCTCGCAATGGCCGTAACAGCAGCCGGCATCGTCCAACTTGCCATGCTGTGGATCGCGGTCAGGCAAACCGGCTTCAAGCTCGCCATCCGCTTCCCCCGCTATACGCCCGACGTCAAGCGCCTCGTGCAGCTTGGCATCCCAGGTGTGATTTCCGGCGGCATCACACAAATCAACATCGTGATCGGAACCATCATCGCTTCGTTGCAGGCCGGAGCGGTCTCGTTCTTGTACTATGCCGACCGTCTCTATCAGCTCCCACTTGGCATCGTTGGTATCGCCATCGGAGTCGTTCTGCTGCCGGAACTCTCTCGACAACTGACGTCAGGTGATCGAGCGAAGGCGCACGACACGCAGAACCGGTCGATGGAATTCGCCTTGCTACTCACGTTGCCCGCCGCCGTCGCGTTGGGCCTGGTCGCAGCCCCCATTATATCGGTCCTGTTCGAGCGTGGCGCGTTCGGGCCAGCAGACACGGAAGCCACGGCTCAGGCACTCGCGGCATTTGCGGTCGGCCTGCCTGCCTTCGTTTTGATCAAGGTTCTACAGCCAGCCTTCTTCGCTCGGGAAGACACCAAAACACCGATGCGCTTTGCTGGTATCAATATGATCGTTAACGTCATCGGCTCGCTGACCTTGTTCTACACCTTCAAATCCATCGGCTGGATGCCTCACGTCGGCATCGCACTGGCAACGTCCATCGCGGCATGGGTCAACACGCTTTTATTGTGGGGTGCACTCGCTCGAAACGGCGATTTCTCTCTCGATGCACGTCTAGCCCGCAATCTTCCCTTTATCATTCTGGCAAGCTTGGCGATGGGTGCCACTCTCGTTTTCGCGGTGCCATACCTTGAACCTTTCCTTGATCGGTCGGAGCCGCTGTTGATCCGCGTGACAGCGCTGGGTGCGATGGTCGTCGGCGGCGCAACGCTCTTCTTTGCAATCTCAGCGCTCCTGGGCGTACTGAGAATGTCGATGCTGCGTCGCGCGACCGGCTGATCTTGGGCGTTGGCGGACATCGCACTGGGCTTGGATAAGCTGCGAACTTGCCAGCTGGTAGCCATCGCGCCATAAGGCCCGACGAAATTCCACGGGAACCAATACCAATGCCATTTGAAAATCGCGTCTTCTCCGGCATGCAGCCAACCGGCAGTCTGCACCTGGGCAACTATCTCGGCGCGATGTTGCAGTGGATCAAGCTGCAAGAAACGCACGACTGCATCTATTGCGTCGTGGATTTGCACGCCATCACGGTGTGGCAGGACCCCAAAGAACTCCGCCATTCCATTCGGAAGGTGACGGCTGCCTATATGGCAGCAGGTCTCGATCCGAAGCGGTCAATACTCTTCAATCAATCGCAAGTCTCAGCTCACGCAGAGCTCGCCTGGGTCTTCAACTGCGTCGCGCGCTTGGGTTGGTTGAACCGGATGACCCAATTCAAAGAGAAAGCTGGAAAGAACCGCGAGAATGCATCTGTCGGTTTGTTCGCCTACCCAAACCTCATGGCGGCCGACATCTTGGCCTATCAAGCAACGCACGTGCCCGTCGGAGACGACCAAAAGCAGCATCTCGAACTCTGCCGCGATATCGCTCAGAAATTTGACGTGGACTTTGCAGATGCCATAAAAGAGACCGGTCGCGAGGACGGGGTCTTCTTCCCTCAGCCCGAACCCGTCATCACCGGTCCTGCTACTCGCGTAATGTCTTTGCGCGACGGAACGAAGAAGATGTCGAAATCAGATCCATCGGACCTGTCACGCATCAACCTGACTGATGATGCCGATGCGATCTCCAAAAAAGTCCGCAAGGCCAAAACCGACCCCGAAGCCCTGCCCAGTGAAACCGCAGGGCTTGAAGGTCGCCCTGAAGCGCAGAACCTGACAGCGATCTATGCGGCCTTGTCTGACACCAGCCAGGCAGATGTCTTGAGAGATTTTGGTGGCTCACAATTCTCTGACTTCAAAAAGTCATTGGCCGATGTCTGTGTGGATCGCTTGGGCGGTCTTTCAAGTGAAATCAATCGCTTAATGGA
>JBCBRD010000091.1:0-12344 GCA_039819885.1 Pseudomonadota bacterium | reverse complement strand
AGCCAAGAAAAAATCAGGCGATGATATTTCGAAGGTCGCCAAGCGTGCTTCGAAATCTAAAGACGGCTGGAAGAGTTTCGTTGTCGATGTCTGGCTGACAGACTTCAACACCACCGAATTTGGTGTCTACAAGCGCCAACACCGAATCACTAACGAAAGGTTAACACGGGCAACACCCAATTCGGAAAGCCCGTACCCCGGCTTGCCAACGAAAATCTGTTATCCGTCCGCACCGTTTTTGGTCGGTCGGGCTCCGAAAATTGCCGATCCGACGCGCACGTGCGTCGCCCCGAACGAAATAGCTGTCTCAAAGTCGCCGCTCATTCCCATGCTGCGGCCTTCAACGCCGCACTCATTGGCAAGCTTATCGAGCAGAGCAAAGTGGATCGCCGCCTCTTCATCGATCGGTGGAATGCACATTAGCCCGACAATGTTCAAGCTCAGCTCGTCACGGCACATCGCGACAAACGAGACAGCATCACCAGGGGAAACACCTGCCTTCTGCGGCTCTTCCCCCGTGTTCACCTGAACGAACAGCGATAGGGACCGCCCCTGCTCTTTCATCTCTTGAGCAAGGACACGCGCAATCTTCGGCCGATCAACAGTCTGGATAACATCAAACAGCGCAACTGCGTCTGCGGCCTTATTGGATTGCAGCGGACCGATCAGATGCAACTCAATATCTGGATGGGTATCCTTGAGCGCGGGCCACTTGCCTTGCGCTTCTTGAACGCGGTTCTCGCCGAACACCCGCTGACCAGCCACAATCACCGGATCAATCACCTCTGCTGGAAACACCTTAGAGACGGCTACAAGTATCGCCGGTCCGCCGCGCCGAACGGCAGCTTCTTCAGCCCTCACAATCGCCTGTTTCACGGTTGCTAGCCTTGCTACTGCTGTCTCGTCACCCACAGCCATCTCCATTGAACAGCGTCCCTCACCACCGGTCCATCTTGACCCAGCGCGGGCTTTAACGCTCATTACCGGCCAAACCTAAACCAGCCGCGGTTACAGTTAACCCCGACAAACCTCACTTCGGATGATCATGGCCACCGAACGCTACAACGCGCCCGCGCGCGAACCCCACTGGCAGCAAGCCTGGCGAGACGCCAATGTCGACGCGGCAAAGAACGATACCACGTTGCCCAAGTGCTACGTCCTGGAGATGTTTCCGTATCCATCTGGGCGCATCCACGTTGGCCACTCCCGCAACTACACCATGGGGGACGTTTTCGCGCGCTACAAACGCGCGAAGGGTTTCAACGTCTTGCACCCGATGGGCTGGGACGCCTTCGGCATGCCTGCGGAAAACGCAGCGATGGAGCGCAACGTCCACCCCGGCAACTGGACACATGAGAATATTGCCGCCATGCGCGAACAGCTCAAATCAATGGGCTTTTCAATCGATTGGGACCGTGAATTCGCAACCTGCGATGCGAACTACTATGAACATCAGCAAAAGCTGTTCCTCGACCTGCTCGATAAAGATCTCGCCTATCGCAAGTCTTCAAAGGTCAACTGGGACCCAGTCGATCAAACCGTCCTTGCCAACGAACAAGTCATTGATGGATGCGGCTGGCGATCTGGCGCGCCAGTAGAAACCAAAGAACTGACGCAATGGTTCTTCCGCATCTCCAAATACTCAGACGAACTTCTCGAAGCACTTGATACACTAGACAAATGGCCTGAGAAAGTGCGCCTCATGCAGGCCAATTGGATCGGCCGCTCAGAAGGCGTGGCCATCCGCTGGGCGCTCAATGACGACACCGCACCGGCAGACCATAAAGAGCTGGAAGTTTACACCACCCGACCGGACACGCTGTTTGGAGCATCTTTCCTAGCCGTCGCAGCCGACCACCCACTTGCAAAGGCAGCTGCGGAAAATAATGCGGACCTTGCAGCCTTCTGCGAGGAATGCAGGCACCTGGGCACGTCCGTTGCCGACATCGAAACAGCGGAGAAAAAAGGCTTCGACACTGGGATCACAGCCCGCCATCCGTTCAACCCTGATTGGGAACTCCCGGTCTGGGTCGCTAATTTCGTCCTTATGGACTACGGCACCGGCGCAATCTTCGCATGCCCGGCAGGCGATCAGCGCGACTTGGATTTTGCCCGCAAATACGACCTCCCCGTAACACCGGTTATTCTCCCTGACGGTAAAAGCGCCGACACCTTCGAGATCAACGACGAGGCGTTCGACGGGGACGGGACGATGATCAATTCCGACTTCATGAATGGGATGACAACCGATGCAGCTTTCGAAGCCGCCGCTGATAAGCTCGCAGGTCTCCAACTAAGTGACGCGCCAGTTGGCGAACGCCAAACCAACTACCGCCTGCGGGACTGGGGTATTTCCCGGCAGCGCTACTGGGGCTGCCCAATCCCTATCATCCATTGCGATGATTGCGGTTCAGTCCCCGTCCCAGCGGCTGATCTGCCGGTTAAACTCCCCGACGACTACATCGACTTCGATACCCCTGGCAATCCGCTTGACCGCCACCCGACGTGGAAGAACGTCAACTGCCCAATTTGCGGCAAGCCAAGCCGCCGCGAAACCGATACGATGGACACATTCGTGGACTCGTCCTGGTATTATGTCCGTTTCACAGCCCCGCACGCCAAAAAACCAGTTGATAGTGAGCAGGCGGGATACTGGCTGCCTGTCGATCAATACATTGGCGGCATTGAGCACGCGATCCTTCACCTGCTCTATTCGCGCTTTTTCTTCCGCGCCATTTCAGATGCGGGCCACGCACCGGCAGGTGGCAAAAACCTCCGCGAACCATTTGCGGCGCTCTTCACACAAGGCATGGTCACACACGAAGCCTACTTCCAACCAAATCCTGAAGGTGGAAAACCCATATGGATTGAACCATCAAAAGTCTCATTCAGCGGTGAAGGCAAAGACCGCAAAGCCGCTCTGGCTGAAAGCGGTGATCCTGTTGAGATTGCTGGCATCGAAAAGATGTCGAAGTCCAAGAAGAACGTCGTGGACCTGGATGAGTTCATCAACAACTATGGTGCAGATACCGCCAGATGGTTTGTCCTGTCCGACAGCCCACCCGAGCGCGACGTTCTGTACACAGATGTTGGCGTAGAAGGTGCGCGCCGGTTTGTTCAGCGCGTGTGGCGTCTGATCGACGATGCGGCGGACAAAGCGAGTCCAAAAGCCTCTGAAAAGCCGAAAGAATTCAACTCAGAGAGCACAATACTGCGTAAAGCGGCGCACAAGTCATTGGACGCCGTCGGCAAACACATTGAGGGACTGCGCTTCAACGTGGCCGTCGCGACACTCTATGATTTTGCCAACCAATTCGGCTCAGCCCTGCAAAAAACGGCAAAAGACGGTGCATCAGATGACATGAAGTGGGTTTTGCGCGAGGCAGCCGAACTGATGACGCAGATGATCGCCCCGATGATGCCGCACTTGGCTGAAGAATGCTGGGCGCGGCTCGGTTACAACACCCTCATCGCCAATCAGCGCTGGCCAGCAGCCGAACAGGCCTTGCTCGTTGACGATGAAATGACCATTGCCGTACAGGTCAATGGTAAACGACGCGACGAGCTGACGATCAGCGTGAGCGCGTCGAAGTCCGATATCGAAACGGCGGCGCTGGCTTTGGAGCCAGTTATAAAGGCCTTGGACGGCAAACCGGTGAAAAAGGTCATCGTCGTCCCGAAAAGGATCGTCAATGTTGTGGCCTGAAGCGCGTACAGCTGAAAAGACCAGATCAGATGTCAAAAGTCTGGTGGGCAGGCTAACTGCGCGCGCCATTGCAGGGTTGCTTGCAGGTGCTCTGGTTTTGGGCATGGCTGGGTGCGGTACATCGGGTTTCAAGCCCTTGTACGCAACCGGGTCTGGCGTTTCCGAGCGGTTAGCACAGGTCAAAGTTGCACCAATCCCTGGTCGCGTAGGTCAACAGATCCGCAACGAGCTGATTTATCAGACAACCGGCGGCGACCGGCCTGCGACACCGGCCTACCGCCTTGAAGTCGCTATTCGGCAGTCTCTTCAAACGTCGTTGGTCGATGAAACTGGCGACTCCGCTGGCCAATCATTCATGCTCAACGCCTCATTCCGGCTGATCGACATCAAGAGCCAGGAAGTCATCCTGACTGGCAAGAGTTATGGCAGAGCCCCATTCGAACGGTTCAACTCTGTCTTCGCAAACACACGGGCCAAACGAGACGCGGAAAACCGAGCTGCCAAGACGGTTGGCAACGACCTCAAGTCACGGCTTGAAGCCTTCCTTGCATCCCAGCCCGTTTAGATTACTTTCGACCTGTCTGTTTTAAGCTTTCAACAGATGAAACTCGTCTGTCGTCAGTTGCACATGATATGTTCTGCTCAGCCTGAGCAGTTGCGCTCATTCTAACCACACCCACAATAGTGAGCCACTCACCGGACGTCTTCAAACCATGGTCGCCATCAAGAGCCACCAAGCCGAACGCTTCCTGGCAAAGCCGGACGCAGCCATCACCATCATCCTTGTCTACGGAACAGACGTCGGCCTCGTCAGTGAGCGTGCCCGCTCAACCGCAGAGGCGTGGGCAAAACTTGAAGACCCACCGAGCGAAATCCTCCGGCTCGCCGATGCGGACCTGGATGAAGACCGCGATCGCCTCGCCGTCGAGTTGCGAACGATCCCGATGTTTGGTGGCCGCAAGGTCATTCGGACATCGCAAAGCGCCCGTATCAACGCGAACCTCTTGAAACCACTGATCGAAGACGCCGGGCTCGCCGCAACACTCATCATTGAAGCCGGGAACCTCAAACCAACAGACGCGCTTCGAAAAGCTTGTGAAGCAGCCAAACACGCAGCAGCTGTGGCCTGTTTTCCAGATGAAGACCGCGATCTAGCCACTGTCATACGCCAGGAAATCGCAAAATCAGGCCTAAAGATCTCTCCCGACGCCGAAGATCTGCTCGTAAGCCGCCTGGGCGCCGATCGTGCGCTCAGTCGAGGTGAAGTCGAGAAACTCACGCTCTATTGCCTCGGGCGATCTGAGATCACCGTCGAGGACGTCGAACAAATCGTTGGTGACGCATCTGAGCAAACGATTGATCGCATTGTCAAAGCAACGGCAAGCGGTGACGGTCCGGCTGCCACCAACGAGTTAACGCGAGCAACGTTGGCCGGTGAAAGCGCTCAAGGCATCATTCTAGCCCTTCAAAGGCACTTCATTCGCCTTCACCGCGTGCTGCACGATATGGCCAACGGCAAGAGTGCAGCTGACGCACTTAAGGCCCTGAGACCACCCCTACACTTCAAACAACGCGATGCGTTCAACGCCCAACTCAGATCATGGAGCGCAGCAAAAGCAGATCGCGCTCTATCTGCGATTTCAGACACGGCCGCCAAAGCGCGACGCCAATCCAACATCGACGTGATCTATGCAGAGCGACTGATCATGATCCTGGCTCAACTGGTCTCCAAGAGGCGACAATCCTAGTTGGCGCAACCAAGCAATGGTTGTGGCGCGCCCGCCCAGCTTTATAAACGACCGCTGGACTTTGGCGATAACGCCGAAAACTCCAAAAAGAAGACCCACTCGAAAGGACCACCATGGACGGGAAGACCTACGACGTAATCGGCATAGGTAACGCCATCGTCGACATAATAGCACGCTGCGATGATGCGTTTCTGGAGCGACATGGAGCCCCCAAGGGCCACATGAGACTTGTTGATACACCGACCATGGAAGCACTTTATAAGGATATGGGGCCAGCCATCGAAGCCTCAGGCGGTTCCGCATCAAATACGATGGTCGGCCTCGCCTCGTTCGGTGGCACTGCAGCCTTCATCGGCAAAATTGCTGACGATGAGCTCGGTCGCATCTTCGCACACGACATCAAAGCCGCTGGCGTCTCATTCAAGACAGAACCGGTTTCCGGCGGTGAACCCACAGCACGGTCATTGATACTCGTCACACCCGATGGCGAGCGAACGATGAATACATCTCTCGGCATTTCCAGTAATTTGGACAAAGGCGAAATCATCCCAAGCGAAATCGCCAAAGCAAAGGTCGTCTACCTCGAGGGCTATCTATTCGATAGGCCTGAAGCAAAAGAAGCTTTTCGCGAAGCCACCAAAATAGCCAATGGTGAAAACACAAAGGTTGCACTCACACTCTCAGATGGGTTCTGCGTCGATCGCCACCGCGACGAATTCCGCAAACTCATTAGCGAGGGTGTCGATATTCTTTTTGCCAACGAAGACGAAATCCTCTCACTTTATCAAACCGACGATTTTGAAACCGCTGTTCGGCACACCGCCAGCGATACAGCACTGGCAGCTCTGACCCGCTCGGCCAAAGGATCACTCATTATCGAGGGGACCAATACGTTCGAAATCCCACCAGAGACCGTGCCGGAGGTTGTTGACACCACCGGTGCCGGCGATCTTTACGCTTCAGGTTTCCTGTTTGGCTACACCCACGACCTGGGACTTGAGAAAGCAGGCCGCCTTGGCAGTCTGGCGGCAGCCGAGGTCATTTCCCATCTGGGTGCACGACCCGAAGTCGAGCTTGCGAAACTCGCCAAATCCAACGGTCTTCTTTCCTGATCCAAATCGCTGGGGGCTCAAGAGCTTCCAGCGACTGCCCCCAACAATCGTAACGACCCAAAGAATCAATCGAATCAATTCATTTCCGGTTTTACGGACAAACAGACGGGTTGCAGATTCGAGTATAAACAAAACATTTCATGCTTCTGCCAATTCAATGCATTTCAGCAACAATTGTAGATGCGGCCCGAACCAATTTCGCCTCAATTGATTTTTTCTCCTTGGCCTAAAGTAACTTTTGCAGACATATCAAGGACATCCAATTTTCAATGCAGAGGCGGAGTCAATGTCCACTCCCAATAAGAGACGGGGAAGACCTAAAGGATCTGGCATCAACGATGCCGCGGTCCTTGAGGAAATTGCCTGTCTTATCGCTGCCCATGCCGATATGAAGCCAACCACAGCGATTAAAGCGCTTGGCTATTCTGACCCTTCATCCATTCGGCGTTTACGCGATAAATTCAAAGCCCAGGAACGACAAGTTTCAGCGGCAAAACAGAAACAAAAGCAGTCACCAGAAACACGTGCTTCTAGTATTGCATCACCACCGGGGGAGTCACGATCAGTCGCCTTGCAAAACGGTCGTGACCAGCGGCTCTACGAACCTGTGCGGGCACAATCTCAACAGGATGCACCAACACGTGAACGCAAGACACCCAGCGCCACGCGAGATACCAAGACGGCCGACAATGACAACGACGGCAAAGCAGGAAAAGAGCAAACCACACAACCTGCCAAACCGAAGCGGCGCAGACCAGAGCTCAGTATTGCCTCTCCGACCAACTACGACGAAAAGGCTTTGTCGCCGCTTTCCGCCGCAATGTCAGCGTGGCAGGAGAGCCTTAAGTCATACCAAGAGATTTCAGCGCTCCAGCGTCAATTCACAGCTCACTGGCTCAATTCACCTGCCACCCAGATGATGATCAGCCAACAGCTTGCCTTCTCGCAAATGATGTTGTCGGCCTGGCCTCAAAAAGGTTTCTTTCAAAGCACCGCCCTAATTTGGGCATCTCAGCCAAAGCGCTGACGCACACCACGCTAAGGGGCAACGCCATTTGCCCCCTAGAGCCAAAACGATTGGCGAACAATTTGAATTCCCCAATTGTTGTCAAATACTTTTCTTCTCCCAAGAAAAAAGAACCCGCCAGCTTCCCCAAAAGCTGACGGGTTTCTTTTTGCGCAAAACGCCGCAAAGGCCTCGGCTTCACAACTTTCGCAATTGAACTGTTTCAATGTTGTGATCAGCACCCTTCTTGAGAATAAGTCTCGCACGTTGGCGACTTGGGGCAATATTCTCCATGAGGTTCTTAAAGTTGATAGCCCGCCAGATCTGCAGCGCCCGCGATCTTGCGTGCTCATTGCTCAGATACGCGTATTGATGGAAGTAGGCGCCAGGATCCCTAAAAGCCGTCTTCCTCAGCTTCATAAACCGGTCGACATACCAGCCTTGGATGAGTTCGGGCTCAGCATCAAGATAGATGGTGAAATCGAAGAAATCGGAGATAAACGGGATGCTGTCGCCATTCTTTGGCAAGCGAGCGGGTTGAAGAACATTCAATCCTTCAACAATCAGAATATCAGGCCGCTCGATAACAAGTTTTTCACCTTCAAGAATATCATATCTGAAATGTGAGTAGATCGGCGCTTCAACTTGCTCACGACCAGATTTGATATCTGCCAGAAACCGCCGCAAACGTTGCGCATCGAAACTCTCGGGAAAGCCTTTCCGCTCCATCAAACCCATCCGCTGAAGTTCAGCGTTCGGGTATAAGAACCCATCCGTCGTGATGAGATCGACACGCGGATGATCAGGCCACCGCGCAAGCAACGCCTTAAGCACACGCGCCGTCGTGCTCTTACCAACCGCCACGGAGCCGGCGATGCCGATGATGAACGGAACTTTGAAATCGCGATGTCCGAGGAACTTGGTCGAGACCGCATGCAGTTCTTGCGCCGCCGCGACATAGAGGTTGAGCAGCCGTGACATCGGCAGATAAATCGTCTCCACCTCGGTCATAGAGAGGTTCTCGATCAGGCCCGACAGCTCTTCCAGCTCGCGTGGGACGAGTGTCATAGGCGTGTCAGCACGTAGCTTGGCCCACTCCGCCCGTGTGAAACTGCGATACGGTGAAAAAGCGTTTGGTTCAGCATCGGCTGGCACAGCATGCGATGTCGCGGGAGTGTCCGAGTCCACCTTCATGACTTTGCCGCAGATGCGCCCCTTGAAGCCTTCTCTTCAAGTCCCGACTGGCCCATTCGGCCTTCAAGAACCGACAGAACATCTGCAATTGCAATCCCACGAACCTCAAGCAAAACGAGCAAGTGGAACACAAGATCGGCCGCCTCTGACCGCAGAGCCGCATCAGACTGCCCCAAACCAGCAATCACCGTCTCAACAGCTTCTTCGCCAAGTTTCTTGGCGCAGCGTTCAACGCCACCATCAAGAAGCTGTTTGGTATATGAGGTGTCGCCAGTGGAGGATCGCCGCGACTTAATCGTTGCAGCAAGATCAAAGAGTGTCGTCTCACCCATGAAGGGACCTTTAAGCTTGAAAAAGGGCGCGCGAGCACAACTCTTTTATTTGGAGCGAGCGCGATGCCGCAATCCAGCAATTCAAAGAGGCCGGGTCAAGCATTTGAAGGAGTTAAGGTCTGGCCAAAGAAAAATGATCGGATCAACCAGCCGGCATTCTAGCCGACTTTGCCGCCCTGCAACCGTGTTCTAATCCAGTCGAGCTGGTCGAAGTTCCCATATTTCACAACCAATGTGCCACTTTCACCGGACCCACGTTTGATCTCGACTTTGAGCCCCAACGCATCCGTCAGCTCTTTCTCAAAAGCGCGCGTGTCGGCATCTTTCTCGCGCACGCGTCGCGCCGATGATCCTGGCCCAGCACCCAATCCACCAGATTGCACCAAGGCTTCAACAGCGCGAACATTCAGATCATCCTTGATAATCCGATCCGCTAGAATATCTGCATCCGCACGCCCAATCAGCGCACGGGCGTGCCCGGCCGTAAGTTCACCGGTCTGCACGAGTGACTGAACGGTTTCCGGCAGTCTCAAAAGCCGGAGCGTGTTGGCAACGTGTGAGCGGCTCTTGCCGATAATCTCCGACAGCTTCTCCTGGCTATAGTCGAACCGCTCAATCAGCTCACGATAACCGGCAGCCTCCTCGATAGAATTGAGGTCAGCGCGCTGGACGTTTTCGATAATAGCAAGTTCGAGAACTTCCTGATCGTCCAGTTCTCGAACAATCACGGGAACCTTATGCAGACCTGCCTTTTGCGCAGCCCGCCAGCGACGCTCGCCAGCCACAATCTCATAGTGTCCAGGCTTCATCGGGTCAGGTCGCGCAACAATTGGCTGCACCAAGCCCTTGGCGCGGATCGATTCAGCAAGTTCAGCCAAATCATCTTCAGCAAAGGCTTTCCGCGGGTTGAACTTCCCGCCACGCAACAAGTCAACGCCAAGCATTTCCTGTCGACCTTCTGGTGGCAACGGCCCTTTGCTCTGCCGTTCTCCACCCGTTGATCCGTTGACCGCTGCCACGCGCGACTCCGCTGTAGTGTCAGAAACCTTTGACCGCTGATCGTCATCGGCTCCAGCATCGTTCCCAGCCACTTTGGAAAACGGAACCGGATTTGGACCTGACTTGGTCGGTGGTGGCTTAACCTCCCCAATCAAGGAAGCAAGCCCACGCCCAAGTCTACTGCGTTGTGCAGGTTCGCCCATTTAAATTCTATGCCCCTTCTGTGCGTCTCGTTCCCTTAGGACGCAGCCCCGTGTGAGTCCAAACGCCTGGAAACCCGCTCCCCAACGGTCGTCACGCAGCTTTGTAATGTCGTTCGCGTTCGATGATCTCGGTCGCAAGCTCAATGTAGGCTTGGCTGCCAGCGCAGTCATAGTCGTACAACAACAACGGCTTGCCGTGTGACGGGGCCTCTGCGACCCTGGTATTCCGTGGAATAACAGTGGCGTAGACCTTCGAACCAAAGAAAGATCTGACGTTGTCAGCCACTTCCTTGGAAAGCGTGGTCCGAGCATCGTGCATGGTCAAAACCACACCCTGAATTTCAAGCGCAGGGTTCAGCGACGCTCTAATCTGTTCGATACTTTCACGGAGCTGCGAAATGCCTTCCAGTGCAAAAAACTCGCACTGAACAGGGACTAAAACACCCTGCGCTGCCGTGAGCGCATTGATGGTCAATAAGCTGAGCGACGGAGGACAATCAACCAGGATGTAGCTGTATTGCTCCGCGGTAGGCAGTTGGCGAACATCGGCCAAAAGCTGCTCCATCGCGCCACGCATGGCGAAGAACTTGTCTTCGCGCTGTTCCAATTCCTGCTGGAGACCAACCAGGTCACCGTTGGCCGGCACGATGCACAAGTTCGGGATCGCAGTCTTCTGGCTTGCCGACATGAACGTCGCCTCACCTACGATCGCGTCATATGTGGTGAGTTCTCGCGAGCCAGCATCGATACCCAAACCAGTCGAGGCATTGCCCTGCGGGTCCAAGTCGATCACAAGCACCCGCTCACCAACAGCAGCAAGTGCGGTCGACAGATTGATGGCGGTGGTGGTTTTCCCAACTCCGCCCTTCTGGTTCGTAATGGCGAGAACACGTGGTCCGCCTGGCCAGCCAATGGCCCTGTTTTGTACCCCGTTCACGGGTTGATCCCCCTAAAGTGCCTCACGCGAGGCGCGCCCAATCAGAATCTTAGGACTCAGATCGTGTTCCGCAAAAATGTACGCGGTTTTGCGATAAGAACATGATCAAAAACAAAAGCTTAGAGCACGCCATCCCAGTGTAGCTAAAGTCAACGTGCTCTAGGCACCAGGTCGGTCACAACCACGATCCGTCCCTCTGGATCGATGACACTCGGCACCATTCGATACGCAAACGCGAAGTGATCTTCAGCGTCTTTAATCTCCGCCTCAACCTCACGACCCTTTAGAAACAGACCCGTCGTGGCAGGAGAAAAAAACGGTACGGCATACCCCAACAACTTGTGCATGGGCGCCAACGCACGTGCGGTAACAGTGTTGACGGTTTTGAAACTACTCTGATTTGCATGGTACTCGATTCGCGAGACGTCAATGTCCACAGCAACGTCAACCTTTCGCGAAACTTCGCGAAGAAATGCCGCTTTGCGCTGGTCGGATTCAACCAAACGAACCTTTTCCTCTCCCCGATCCGCATAGGTTTCAGCCCTCATAATTGCGAGGACGAGACCGGGAAACCCCGCCCCAGACCCCAAATCAGCGGTATGTGATGACTGATTGGGAAGAAGAGAAAAAAGCTGCGCACTGTCCGCGAAGTGCCGACCCCAAAGTTCATCTACTGTTCTAGGGGAGATTAAATTGATTTTAGGCTGCCATTGCAGCAGCGTTTCAGCATAGATATCCAGACGTTCAACGGTTTCACGTGAAACGTCAAAGTATTCGATGAATTCTTCTCTGTTCAATATTTCAAATCCAAGCCAGGCGAGAAGATCAACCAGCGGCTCTGTAGGTGTTCTTCTTCACCGTGATCGCAATCAGAGTGAGCGCAGCAGGGGTCAGCCCTTCGATCCGGGCTGCCTGCGCCAAAGTGGACGGGCGATGCTCGGTCAGCTTCTGACAGACCTCATTCGATAACCCAGGGATGGCAGAATAATCGAGATCGATAGGGATCTTCACAGCTTCATCACGGCGCAATTGAACGACGTCCTGTTCCTGTCGGGCCACATATGCAGCGTATCGCGCGTCAATCGAAAGCTGCGCGGTGATCGTTTT
>JBCBRD010000090.1:4583-12414 GCA_039819885.1 Pseudomonadota bacterium | reverse complement strand
GCCTCGCCCCAGCCCTCCATGTCCGCTCGCACGCGATACTCGCCAGGCTCTGTGACGATCACACCGCACGCACTGTGACGCTTAACAGCCCGCTGCACCTCGCCACTAAACGACCCCGAGTTCCCGTCGGCATCAAGCTTCACGTAATCGACCGTCCAACCGTCTGATCTCAACTCATCCGCGAAGTGCCGCATCGCCGAGAGGATCAGCGCAATCTTCTTCTTGTGGTGCCGCACATACGTCGTCTCATCGTGCACCTCACACATGAAAACGACATCGCGCGCACGGTCAGCGGCCCTCAGTGAGGCCATGTCCGGAGACAACTGATCCCCCAGAATGTGAACAACACGGGGACTGACACCGGCCTTTGCAGTCGTGGACTTCGGCATATCGGCGAGGCGCTCCTTTGATTGATTAGCCCAACCACTACGCCGACATCAGCCCCACCGATCAAACGCGCTCACCGTTACAATTTCCGTGATCGAAGCGACTCATTTAGTGTCCGCCAAAAGTCGTCCAGCACGCAGCGGTCAAGTCTAAGAACGCCGCAGCCCGAATCAATCGAGATGCGCCCATGTCGTTGCTCTTCAAGATCATCTATGCCGCTCACGCGAACGGCACGCACCACAAGCTTGCGCTTGATGCCCTTCGCGAACTGAAGGTTGATCAGGCCGAAGATTGGCGTCGTCTGTTCTTGAAGAACGCCGAATTGTTCCTCGAAGGCTCAAAAGCACCCGACAAGGAATTCAAGGACTTCAAGAACCACGTTCTTCACCCCGGCGACGACTATTGGGGCGGCGCACCTGAAAAAGTACGCAACTGGTATAATCATACCGTTCAAGCACTTGGTTCGTACAATTGGTCTGAAGCCGCCTACTGCGCAGGCGTGATGAGCCACTACTACACAGACCCCATCCACCCCTTCCACACGGCACAATCCAAAGCTGAAAACGCCATACATCGTGCCGTCGAATGGTCAATCAACAAATCCTACAATGCGTTGCGTCGCGAAGCTTTAACCAAAGACCAATCAACCCGTGATCTGTCAGACTGGCCGGAGATCGCAGATGGCGAGACCTGGATCGAAGACTTTGTCTGCTCAGGCGCGGATCGATCGCACCAGGACTACGAGCGTCTGATCGCGCACTACGACTTCACCCGCGGCTCGGTCATTCCAGAAACCGGTCTTGATCCAGTTGGCCGGGAAACCGTTGGCGCGCTGCTGCTCTATGCATCTTCAGGTTTTGCACAGCTACTTGGGCGCGCCATCATGGATGCCCGGGTTGTGCCACCACAAGTAAACCTCACAGCGGACACCGTAGTCGCCAGCTTGAAAATCCCATCCAAATGGGTCCTGCGTAAAATGGACGACGCCGAAGACCGCAAACTGGTTCAGGCCATGTTTGATGAACTTCAAAAAACAGGCGATGTCGCCAAGACCCTTCCCGAAGACGATCGCGCCATCCGTGACCTGCATGAACGCGAGGTCATGTCGAAACGCCGCGAACAGCGCAAGACTGCAAGAAAGCAGCGTTTTGAAAGTAGTCGCAAAAAGCAAGCCGCTTCCAACGCCTCCAGACACACATTGGCAAACGTCGCACCAGAGCGCGCAGCACCACCGCCAGAGGCCAACACCGATCTAGCTCGCCTCGATCTCAGCGCAAATTCAACACGCCAGACCGCACCAGAGAACGTGCCACCGCTACCTGCTCCGGCAGCGACCGCGCCAACCGTCGTCAATATTTCCGAACAGCCTAGGGCCGCACAAAAAGACAACCGCAGCCTGCGCTTCTACATTGAAAAAGACAGCCCTGTAGTGGACGCACCAAGCGTCGGCGCAAAGACAGCCGAGCGCCTCGCACCTGCCGGTATTGCAACCATCAACGACCTTCTCACATGCGACCCCGAGACAGTCGCAGCAACGGTCGCCATGCGCCATATCACACCCACAGCCATTCGCAATTGGCAGGATCAAACCCGCCTCGCCCTGACCATCCCTGAGCTACGTGGCACCCACGCACAACTTCTCGTCGGCGCGGGCTTTCGCTCTGCAGAAACAATCGCCAATGCGTCGGTTGAAGACGTCTGTGCCGGCGTTCTCGACTACGCACAAAGCTCCGAAGGTCAACGCCTTCTTCGCGATGGTGCAGCCCCCGACATCGAAAAGATCAAGACCTGGACGGAGAACGCTAAGCTTGCACGAGCAGCCTAAACACTCGGGTCAGTCATCAATCATCGCTTCAAGAAAATACTGAGGGTTCTCACAGAAGTCGCGCCACATTCGAAAGTGGTCGGTATCCTCCAGGCGCACCGCATCCAGGCCATACTTGTGCATCCGCAAAAGTCCAAATTCCGGCAACGACATCAGTATCGGTGAGTGAGTTGCCATAATGACTTGGCATTTCTCAGATCGATGCATCGTGCGTAAAAGCTTCAGGAACTCAACCTGGCGAGCAGGCGATAAAGCAGCCTCCGGCTCATCAAAGAAATAAACCCCTGGCTTCATGCAGCGCTCCTCAAAAAACCGCATGAACCCCTCGCCATGTGAGTGCGAGAGATAGTCTGGCCCATTAGGTCCGGCATCATCCAGGTAGCGCGCGACAGAAAAGAAGCTTTCGGCTCGGAAAAACCAACCGTTGGTGACCCTTGGCAACCAAGCAGCCTTAAGAACATCGCCTAAGACCTCACCGTTTGTCTCGATCGCTCTACTATGATCGACTGTGACGTATCCTTTGCCACCACCGGCACTGTCATAGCCAGCAAGTGCAGCGATCGCTTCAATAAGTGTGGATTTGCCGACCCCATTCTCACCAGCAATCACTGTAATTGACTTCTGGAACAAGAGTTCAAATCCGTCTTTCAAAAACGGCAAGACGAATGGATAGGCCTCACGGTTCGGTAGGTCATCAGCATCCACCCATACACGGCGCAAATAGGGCGCCGGTTGGTTCGTTGTCTTTGACCGTCTTCGAGGCATCGCAACACCTTTCAGCCATTAGCTACGCCTTCGCCCTAAGCGACTCCGATTTCGGCAGGAATGTCGCTGCCAACCTGAGCGCATAAAGTCCGCAGTACGCAGCCAAGCAAGCAAATGCCAGGCCAGCCCAGAAACCCACGTACCACGGTATGGTCCAGGCCAGCGCAGCCAATGCCCTTGATACCAAGCTGATTTCGCGGAACAGCGCCTTACCGGCCTCCGCCAAAACCAGCTTCACCGTGACAAACTCATTCTCAGCATCAAAATCACCCAAACTCACACCGAGCGACTGGATCTGCTGTTCGAGGCCAAGGATTTCTTTTTCCAACGCGATCATCTCGCGCACTTCACCCTCACGCTGTTTCAACTCCGCAAGGGCCTCGCGTGTTTTCTCAAGCGACACGCGTTTCGCATTCAGTTCCCGGTACTCGTTCGTCTTATCCGACTTGTTAATCGTGAGCTGAGTTAGCTTACCGATTGTCTGGATCTCACCGACAAACGGATCAAACAAATCCGGGTTCACACCAACAGCCAACTGCAATCGGCGAGAGCTCTTCAACCCCTCGCGCCTTTCGAATTGTATCAGCGCATCATTTTGATCAATCAACTCGCGAAGTCGTTTTTCGTCATCGTCAAATTCACGCGAACGCAACCCAACATTGGCGACTTTTTCGTACTTCTGATTAACCGCACCGCTGCCCCCAGCGCCGCCTCCACCCCTCGTCGTTGCCTGACCACTCGACATCAATTTGCGTTTCCGTGAGGCGTAATTCTTAACGCCTGAGCCAAACGACCACGCACTTTCGCTTGCAACAAACCCGCCGCTTACACGTCCACTGACGATCTCCTCGCCATTCGGACGCGCGTAATAATCGTACGCCAATCGCAATCCGAAAAGTGCAACAAAACCAACACCGAAAACCAGCAAGGCAAGACGAAGTGTACGGGGCATGACAATCCTTCAGCACAATAACAATCGCGCTCAAAGCAACGCCTTGCAATTGCGACGTCATCTGGGCGCGCCATTACGGAAATGTCCGCCAAGTTCCAGCAGCGAATGGACATTCGCGCACCCTCAACAGCAATGCTTAAGCGCCAAAAGCAAACCAATTCCCACCAAAAAACCCAACACCTCCTCAAAATCAGTGAGCATCCTATAGTGGAATTAACGCTTTATTTACCTTAACGCCGTAAGTCGACTTGCGTGCGTAATGTTAAGGTTTGAGTAATGATGTTTAAGAGTTCGTTAAACAGACTGCCATCGATCGCAGTGGCCATGGTTGCCGCGTGTTTTCCCACACTGGCCCGCGCCGAAAACGAACCCCCAGCAACATCCGACAATGTTTACAACTGGGTCCCCTGGTTAGAGATGGGGGCCTACTCCGGCAACGTCCGTGCCCGCGGTGAAGCGGCACTGTGGGCCCCACTCCTCCAAACCGATGATGCACTGGTCTTCACAGACATCCGCCTCAAAGCATTCGAAGAAGATGCTCGCGAAGGCAATTTCGCGCTTGGCTATCGCCAGATGTTTAACGGCTACAATCTAGGTTTTTGGGCCGGCTTCGATACGCGCGAGTCTCAACTCGGCGCGCGCTTCAATCAAATCTCAGGCGGCGTTGAACTCCTCTCGCACAACTTCGACTTCCGCGCGAACGGTTACGTTCCACTCAACAAATCCGAGATCGTCGGTGGATCATCAACCACAACTTACAACTCGGTAATTAACTCAGAAGTTGCCATTGAAGACGGCCTGATCTCAATCTTCAACACCGAGACAATCGAAGCCACAACCACCACAAGCGAATTACGTGAATACGCCATGTACGGTGTCGATGCAGAGATCGGTTTCCGTCTGCCACTCGAACTCGCAGCCCCTAAGCTCGGCTTTGACCCAGCCTACCTCAACAATGCAGACGTGCGCGTGTATGCTGGTGGTTACTACTTCGATAGCCCGGACGTTCAGCACGAAATTCTTGGCACAAAGTTGCGCCTGGAAGTTCGCTATGAGGACATCTTCGAAAGCCTGCCCGGCTCACGTCTGACAGCCGAGGCCGAATACCAGTACGACGATGTGAGAGACCACCAATACGAATTCGGCCTGCGCCTCCGCATCCCCTTCTACGGGGAAACTGCCCTCACCCGCGTTCGGCAAGCCAGCTTGAACAACGGTCCGTATCACAAGCCTTCAGCGCGCCAGCTTCAAGCCCAACGTATGACGGATGGTCTGGAGCGAGACACCGATGTCGTCCATCAAAAGAAATCGTCCAGCAAGACCTCATCGAAAACCACCAAAGCTGTGACGCAAGAACGGGCACTCGACGCCGAAACCGGCGTCCAGCTCAATCGCTTGTCATTCATAAATGCGAACAACAACTTCAATGATGCAATCCTGCGCGCAGGGTCTAACAGCCTGATTATCGCAAGCGGATCAGCCGGCGCGTTCGTGAACCAATACGCAACCCTGCTTCCAGATCAGACCCTTGTCGGCGGTGGCGCGCGGGTTGACATTGTCGGTAGCAAAACCAAGCGAAAACTGTCCTTCGTCGCACCTGGCATGCGCCCCACCCTCATGCAAACGAACAATGCAAGCGTGCTTGTTGTGAACACGAACTCGCATGTTGCGGGATTGAACTTGGAGGGTGGTGGCGCAGATACCGGGACCGCCAACCGTGGCTTGGAAACGTTCGACAAGCACACATCGGGTATGGTGATTGATGACGTAACGATCGCCAACACCGGCGGCCATGGCGTCCATATGACGAGCTACACGACCAACTACACGTTGAACAATCTGAACATCTCCAATGTCGCAAACGGAAACGGCATAGACATCGAAGCAGACAACACCGGCTTTGCGATCACCAACACGACGATCTCAGACATCACGGGCCGGTTCAACGACGCTATTCTGTTAGCTCGCCGCAACGAAGGGCTCATCGCGAACACAACCTTCGGCGCAAACATTTCCGATGCCGCACTTCGCGTCACAAGCGACAACACGTTGACCGGCACCGGTAACACAACCGTCGAAGGCCAGCGCCTTTGCGAGCAGTTCGAAGGCGGCAACATAATCAATGTGGCGTTCAACGGCATTACCGGCTGCAACTAAAAATACGTCCTTGAAAGCCCGCCATTGGGATCACAAATCAGACTGATGGCGAGGTGGACCTCGCCCGATATCGCGTGCAGAGTTCATCTATGAGCGACGCGCTGCCACGCGTGCACATGTACATTCCAATTGAATAATGTATTCATTATGCTAAACCCGTCGTACGAATAGCGCACGGCGTGCCGGTTCCAAACTCGAAGGATAAATGCGATGCCAATCAGCTACAGTATACTCATACTGGGAGCCTCTTACGGCTCACTGCTAGCGACAAAATTGGCGATGGCCGGGCACCACATTAAACTCGTGTGCCTTCCCGCCGAGGCGGATGAAATCAACGCGAATGGCGTCATTGTCCGTATGCCAATTCGCGGTCGGGACGGTCTGGTTGAGATCCGCTCTAAGGATCTGCCCGGCACAATCTCAGCCGCTGGAACAAGCGACGTAACCCCCAGCGACTATGACCTCATCGCACTAGCCATGCAGGAGCCACAGTATCGGTCGCCCGGCGTTCGCGAGCTTCTCGATGCTGTCGCTAAATCCGGCAAACCCTGCATGTCCATCATGAACATGCCTCCGCTGCCATTCATGAAACGCATCCCCGGAATCGACGCTGACGCCATCCGTCCCTGCTATGCTGATGCCACCGTCTGGGATACGTTTGATCCAGCAAACATGACCCTTTGCAGCCCCGACCCACAGGCCTTTAGACCACCAGAAGACCCGCCGAACGTGTTGCAGGTCAGCCTGCCGACCAACTTCAAGGCCGCAGCCTTTGAAACCGAAGCGGCAACTCAGATGCTGCGAGATATGCAGCAAGGGATTGAAGCCGCCCGCTTTACTGTCGATGGTGAAGCACTCGAAATCCCGGTCAAACTCAAAGTCCACGATTCAATCTATGTGCCGCTCGCAAAATGGGCGATGCTACTGACTGGCAACTACCGGTGCATCCAGATGGACGGCATGCGCTCCATCCGTGACGCGGTACATACCGACCTCGACAAATCGAAAGACATCTATGACTGGGTAAAGGCCTTGTGCGTTTCAATCGGGGCCGCTGAATCAGACCTCGTGCCATTTGAGAAATACGCCGCCGCCGGAAAAGGCCTGATCAAACCTTCATCAGCGGCCCGCGCCCTTGCCGCCGGTGCGCCAAACATCGAACGCGTCGATCTACTCGTCAAAAGCATTGCTGACAGCAAGGGCCTGTCTCACCCTTCGCTCAACGAAACTGTATCAGCCGTTGAACACTGGCTAGCAAAAAACCGCTCAGATGCCGCAGCGTAGTGCCCCAGGAAACAGCATCGACATACGGCAGAGTTCATGACCTTCCCAACTTCAACCGGGGTAACAGTTCATGACGCAACCCGACAATGTGACGGCCGGGCAAGCCGTCTACACACCACTGACACTTAAGGTCTATGACACCGTTGTCCTTGGTATTTCGAACCGTTTCCTATGGCGCTGCCCAACATCGGAATTGATTGCGCTATACAATCGCAATATCTCGGCCAACCATTTGGATATCGGTGTCGGCACAGGCTACTTTCTGGACAAAGCATCATGGCCAGATGCGGCTCCAAAAATCACCCTGCTGGATCTCAATGAGAACAGCTTGAAAGCTGCCGCCAATCGGATTGCTCGCCATCACCCTCATGCGATAACAGCTAGTATCTTTGACCCCATACCCACCGACAGCAAGTTTGAGTCAATCGGTCTATGCTACCTGCTGCACTGCCTCCCCGGCA
>JBCBRD010000090.1:0-4483 GCA_039819885.1 Pseudomonadota bacterium | reverse complement strand
CAAGGTGAGTTCAACCGGTTGCAAAGTCTTCGGCGCAACAATCCTACAAGGCGATGCGCCTCGCTCCAAGCCCGCGCAGGCTTTGATGGACGTCTACAATCGCAAAGGCATCTTCTCTAACACAGACGACACCTTCGATGACCTCAAGCTGGCTCTGGAAAGCCGGTTCGACAATGTGCAATTGACCCGACACGGTGCAGTCGCACTCTTCGAAGCCACCGCGCGCTAAGTCCTTCAATTACGGCAAGCAAATTGCAGCCGCATCATCGCCCCATCAACTCAAATGACAGCCGGTCACGCCGATACGATTTGACCTGACACCCTGAGCCAAGTCTCGGAGCCTGCCCCTCCAACACGACAGCGCGCTGGTCCGCCGATACATTCCCGGCAACGGGGTAAGGCACGCGACCACACGACTTGGAAAAGATGTATGCCGTCCCCGAATAAGTCGCGCCGTTCCGTTGCCCTTCAAAAACAATATCGCCAGACCGTGCACCCGCTTTGACCATGCCGGAGCGGGGTTGGTCATAAACAAACCGGTGGACGTTGCCATCAGCCTCAAGACGCATCACGGACCCATTGTGGTTCCAGGTCGTCGGACCACCGTTCGCATTCCCAACAAAACCTCCAGCGCCAAACCCGGTCTCAAACTCAATCACTTCACGGTCGCAATTGAAAGAGACCGGCAGCCCATCCGATGCCAACTCGCATTTCGCCGTCGTCTCAATCGCCGACCCTTGGTAAGCAAACCGAATGCGCAACGTGTAGTTTTGCGCTTCAAAGCCATATCGGTTGCCGCGCACCAGACAGTAACCGCGCCGTTCAGAAATCATCGTTTTATCGAGCGTTTGATAATCAATTGCCGCTTGGTTCGGATCAGACTTCACGAACAACGCCTCGTCGTTGATGTCAAATCGAGGATCCGCTGTCGTGCAAGAATGCACATAATCGCTGGCATGAGCAGTTGTCGCAAATGCACAACAAACCAACGATACGACCGCCAAAGTCCGAACCATCTTCTAGCTCCCCAAAACATCCAAACCCAGTCCGCCAAAGACACACCAACGTCATCTGTGTGCGCATTTCGCCAGCATTTAAACACTTTGCCGAGATGAAAATGAACATTGCTAGAACGTGATTGGCTCAGCGGATAACCCAAATGGCAACGTCCAAAAACAAGACCCAAACAACAAACGTTTCACCACAGAATTTCTTGGACGCAATCGCAAATCCCAAGAAGAAAGCGGACGCATTAGCACTGCTCGACCTGTTCCAGCGCATCACCGAGCTAAAGCCAAAAATGTGGGGGCCATCAATGATCGGCTTCGGGCGTTACGCTTACAAATACAAAAGCGGCCGCGAAGGCGAATACTTCATCACCGGCTTCAGCCCGCGCGCCAAAGCTCTAAGCGTCTACATCATGCCTGGCTACCGTGACATGTCGGAAAAACTGCAAAGGTTGGGCAAGCACAAGACCGGTCAGAGCTGCCTCTATATCAACAAGCTAGAAGACATCGATCAGGCGGTTCTCGAAGACATCATTTTAGACGGTGTGACCTACATGCGTGCCAACTACCAGACTTGGGACGAATAGTATGCAGCAGTGCAAGTCGCACACAAAGCGAGCATCAAAGCCCGATCGCACGATACGCATCTGACACACGACGGATAGCAATGGAATAGGCAGCCGTGCGCATATCCAGCCGACCATCCCCCCCATTCCGCGCCCTAGAAATCTCCTGATATGCGCTGCGCATCATTTCATCGAGACCCGAACGCACGAGATCAATCTCGCGCGCGCCCTCCAAAAAATCCCGTGCCGTGTCCATTGGAAACGACTTACCCGTCATCGACTCCAAAGAACTGGCGAGCATGCGATGGCTGGTCTCATGATGTCTGCGCTCCATAAGACCGAAGGGAATATGAGTGAGGTTCTTCACCCACTCAAAGTAACTGACAATCACACCACCAGCGTTCACATAGAGGTCTGGCAGAACCAGCACACCACGCTCTTTCAGAATTTGTGCAGCGGCGTAAGTCGTCGGCCCATTGGCGGCCTCGGCAATCACTTTCGCTTTGATGTCAGGGGCGTTGTCTTGTGTGATCACGCCTTCGGTCGCCGCCGGAATGAGGATATCGCAATCTCGCGTCAATAGGCTGGCGCCATCGTCGACGAACTCAGCGCCTAAGAAATCCTTCACTCCATCTGTAGCTGTCAGATGTCGCTTCAAATCCTCAATCTTCAACCCATCTTCGCGGTATACGCCACCATCACGTTCGATCACGCCGACCACGATACAACCATCTTGTTCACTCAGAAATTTTGCAGCGTGATACCCGACGTTCCCCAACCCCTGAACGATCACCCGCTTACCTAACAACGTGGGCTTCAGCCCTGTCTGTGCCAAATCTCCAGGATGCCGGAACAGCTCGCGCAGCGCATACTGCACACCGCGCCCAGTCGCCTCGATCCGCCCTTCAATTCCGCCTGTCGCAAGCGGTTTACCCGTGACGCAGGCAACCGCATTAATGTCATTAGGTGCCCAGCGACGATACTCATCGCTCATCCACACCATCGTCATTTCGTTCGTACCCATGTCGGGTGCTGGAACATTCTGGCTGGGAGACAGAAAACTGTGCCGCGCCAGTTCCTGCGTGAAGCGCCGAGTAATCTTTTCCAACTCCTCGGTCGTCCACTTGGTCGGGTCAATGCGCAGCGCCCCTTTCGAGCCCCCAAACGGCAGACCCAACAGCGCGCACTTGTACGTCATCAGCGCTGCAAGCGCTTCGACCTCATCCTGGTCGGCCTGGGGGGCGAAGCGGATGCCGCCTTTCGCCGGTGTTACATGCGTTGAGTGCAACGCGCGCCATCCGCAAAACGTATGCATCTCTCCGCGCAAGCGAACGCCAAACCTGACAGTCAATGTCGCGTTGCACACACGGATCTTCTCCGCCAAACCGTCCTGCATCTCGACCAGTCCAGCAGCTGCATCAAACTGACGATCGACATCCCGAAGAAACGATTTACCCGTCATGGCAAACACCTGCGATACCAACAACATTGACGTAGCAGTCAACTGTCATCGGGAACATTCAAGAAGTCCAACGATTTGCGCAAAGCAACAACAACAAAGGTGAACCGACCACATTCAAATGGGTTTGAAGACCTCTTGCATTGCGCCTGCACAAGGTCCAATCTCTAACAGACAACCCGAGGGGCGCTGGCAGGAGCCGGCTGAGATTGCGCTGCACCGCGCAAGCACCCTTTGAACCTGCCCCGGCTAGCACCGGCGAAGGGACGGAGACAACAATGGCGCCAAGCGCAATAGGTCTGATCACCCCGCATCTCGAACCTGGCGAAACCATCGTCTGGCACCAGCGCGCGCCTCGTTTGCGCCTTGGTATTCCAATGCTCCTTCCGCTCACGTTTTTCATTTCTTGGACCCTTGCGGCACTGGGCTTTAGCAGCCTCATACTCTGGTCACAGCTACAAGAAAACCGCCTCGACACATTCACGGTCTCCATGACCACGATTTTTGTCGGCGTAGGCAGCATTGGCGTATGGTGGTGTTGGCGCGCGATCAAAGTCGGCGGTCGGACTGTCTACGCCGTTACCGATCGTGCAGCACTCATCATCGAGGACATCTTCCCCAGGCTCGTCCGTCGCTTCAAGGCCAATGACATCGCCAAACGTTCCCGTTGGGGTGACCGCATCGCATTTCGACCCGACGTCATCGACGAAAACGCCTACGAACCGGCAACAACATTCATCGGGATCAAAGACATCGACACTGTTGAAGAGGCATTGAACCAAATAGCATCCGCGCAACCGCGCGATTGGTTTGGCAACTTAGAGACAGTATGATGATCTCAACACAGTTCCCACTCACGCTTCACCTGGCAACGGCTTTCGGTGCCTATATGCTGGCTGCCGCCGCCGGCTTCTGGGTCAACAAAGACCGCTGGTCCGCCATCCTCGCCGAATTCAAGATCAACCAGGCGCTCACCTTCGTCACGGCCGCGTTGACATTCGCACTCGGTGTCGCCCTGATCCTCGCTCACAATATATGGACCGACACCCTGGCCAGCATTGTCAGCGCCATCGGCTGGATCGCAGCCCTCAAGGGCCTGCTCCTCATGATCAACCCCACCCCGTCCTTAAGCCTCGCCGACCGAATGCTGGAGGACCGCTACATCAAACCCTATCTCGCGCTCGTCACACTCATCGGCGCAGGCCTGCTCATCGTCGGTCTCACCGGCCGCACAACGTGACAACGCAAATCAGAGCGAGACTGCTCGTTACAAGAACCAACCGCTTGAATGCCTGACACAAACTCGAAACACCCTACTGTCCATCGCCAGCACGCGACTGCGTGCCAGCGCGAGCGCTGCCCCCGCGGAGGGCCCGTGCGCGCAGAACCCACCATCCCTCTCCGCGCACTGAAACCAAAACGCACGGATCAGCCCGTGAGCGAGAAAGAGC
>JBCBRD010000089.1:0-12473 GCA_039819885.1 Pseudomonadota bacterium | reverse complement strand
TTCATCATCGCGTGCTTGTTGCTTTGTGATTTCGTCATAGCCTTTGTGCCGAAACAAGGCGTGACCCAATTCGTGCACCATAATGAATGCGAACGCGTCGTTGCGCATCCTAAGTGACGCGTCGCCAACAGCTTTTTCCTCGTGAGCATTCTTGGGGATGCCCATAGCCGTTAGAATGTCGGGGTAGCGGGCGTTCTTGAACTTGAAGATCGGTCGATGCCGAAGCATGGCGTAGTAGATGTCGATCGTGCCGTGTGAGAGGTTTTTTTTCTGCACGTAGGCTCGGGCTGTCATGAGGTCTTCGAGTGACTTCAAGGACAGGATGGGCATCACGATGACTGACTTCTTACCGTCGTGGTAGGCGTAAAAATTCATTAGGTCGTCACCAGCGCGCGGCATTGGGAATTGGAAATCTATGCGCCCAAGCCCGCGACGTTCTTCAGCGGTCAGGATCGGCTCGATCCCAAGTTTGTAAATTTTGCGGACAGCGGTCTCCAGGCGCTTGGCGTCAGTCTGGAGTTCTTCGTTGTTGTACATCTGCTCGAACCCGGCACGCACCGGAGCGCTGTGCCAAACGGCCAGCATGGCAGACAAAATTACGACGACACTCAACTGCTGCATACCAATGGTGTCCTTCGTGCGGTCACCTCAAGCAGCCCCGACGCTGCTGTCATATCTTGTATGCTACCCCAATGTTTCCAGCTGACAACGACATGTTTCAGGGATGTAAATTCCGAGTGAACTGTGGAGAACCTCACCCTTTCGGTGAGGTGGTCACGCCCTACTCTGCGGCCTCCCTTGCCAGGAAGCCGCCCGACTGCCGCGCCCACAATTCTGCGTAGAGACCGCCGGATGCTATCAACGCTTCATGCGTGCCCTCCTCAACGATCTTGCCGTCATCCATGATGATCAGGCGATCCATTGCAGCAATCGTGGAGAGCCGGTGGGCGATGGCGATCACCGTCTTGCCGTCCATCAGATTGATGAAGCTGTCCTGGATTGCCGCCTCGACTTCCGAATCTAACGCGCTGGTTGCTTCGTCCAGGATCAGGATGGGCGCATTTTTCAAAAGAACGCGTGCGATTGCAATGCGTTGGCGCTGGCCACCTGACAGCTTTACGCCCCGTTCGCCGACGTGGGCGTCGTATCCTGTCCTCCCCTTCATGTCTTTCAAGTCGAGGATGAACTCGTGCGCCTGAGCGCGCTTGGCAGCCGCGATTGCGTCTTCAAGGCCTGCGTCGGGGCGGCCGTACACGATGTTGTCCAGGATCGAACGATGCAGGAGCGAGGTGTCTTGCGTCACCATTCCGATGGCTGCGCGCAGGCGTTCTTGCTGCACACTTGAGATGTCCTGATCGTCAATGAGAACACGTCCGCCTTCCAGATCGTAAAAGCGCAATAGCAAACTGACGAGGGTCGACTTCCCTGCGCCCGATCGACCAACGAGTCCAACCTTTTCACCCGGTTTGATGGTGAGGCTTAGGTTTTCGATGACCGAGCCGTCGTTCTTGCCGTAGTGGAAGTTGATTTTGTCGAAAACGATTTCACCCTTGGTGACGGCGAGCGGTTTGGCACCCGGTGCATCCAATACGGTTTGCGCTTTGGACAGCGTTGTAATGCCGTCCTGTATCACGCCGATGCTCTCGAACAACCCTGCGACCTCCCACATGATCCAGTGGGACATCCCCTGCAGACGCATGACCAGAGCGACGGTTAGTGCGATCGCGCCCATGGTGGCTGCCTCTATCGACCAGAGGTAGAGCGAGAGTGCGGTCACGGATGCAAGCAAAGTTGCGTTCAGTGTATTCAGGACGACTGTCATCCACGTGACCAAGCGCATCTGCCGGTAAACAGCTGACATGAAGCCTTCCATGCTGTCACGCGCATACGCATCTTCGCGGTCGGCGTGCGCGAACATCTTGACCGTCGCAATGTTGGTATAACTGTCAACGACGCGTCCGGTCATGATTGAGCGTGCGTCTGCTTGTTCCTTCGAGATTTCACCAAGGCGCGGAACGAAATACCGGATCGCCAGGATGTATCCGGCAAGCCAAAGCAGCATTGGGATTGCAAGGCGCAGATCGGTGGCTGCAAACGCGATAACAGCACCTGCAAAGTATGTCGCGACGTACAAAAAGACTTCGCAAATCTTCAAGATCACATCGCGAACTGCGACGGCTGTCTGCATGACCTTGGCTGAGATGCGGCCAGCAAAATCATCCTGAAAAAAGCCGAGCGACTGACGCAAGACATAGCGGTGCGTTTGCCAGCGCGTGCGCATGGCGAAGTTGCCGAAAACGCCTTGGTGGATCGCCGTCTCGTAAACAAACTTTAGAACGGGCAGGACGACTAGAACCACAAACCCCACGAACATCAGGAATGTGCCATGCTGGTCCCAGAAACTGGCACGGTCCTCTTTGCCTAGCCAGTCGACGATCTGGCCGAGGAAGGCGAAGAGGGCCACCTCGATCAAAGCCACCACACCCGCTGTACCGGAGGCCAGGATGAGGATCGGCAAGTACGGGCGCGTAAAATGCCATATAAAGCCATTGAGTGTGTCGGGTGGACGCGAGATTGGATCAAGCGCGAAAGGCGTTTGCCAATTCTCAAACCAACTGAAGATGCGCGAGACCATACCGTCCTCCGAACTGTACCATTTGAGCGGTGCCAGGGGGTTGATCACTTGGCATGCCGCAGGCTAACGCTGGCGGCAACCAAACGGATGACAATAAGAAAAATCGGACCATGACAGATCAAACGACATCGCCTGCCACAACCGCGCCGGAAGACCTACTGGCCTACAAGGGCGCTGCTCGGTCCTGGTTTGAGACCCTGCGCGATGACATCTGTTCGGCGTTTGAACACCTGGAAGATGACCTCCCTGAGGCAGACCGCAACTCAGGGCTTGAGGCTGGCCGATTTGTCCGCACGCCGTGGGAACGTACTGACCATAGCGGTGCGAAGGGCGGCGGTGGCGTGATGAGCCTGATGCACGGGCGTGTGTTTGAAAAAGTCGGTGTGCACACCTCAACGGTCCATGGGGAGTTTGCACCGGAGTTCCGAAAGCAGATCCCTGGCGCGGAGGAGAACCCAAATTTCTGGGCCTCTGGGATTTCACTCATTGCGCACATGCACAATCCCAATATTCCCGCCGTTCATATGAACACCCGCATGGTCGTGACGAATAAATGGTGGCTCGGTGGGGGTGCCGACCTTACTCCAGTCCTCGACAACCGCCGAACTCAGGAAGATCCTGACACAGTTGCTTTTCACGAGGCCATGAAAGCACCGTGTGAAGCCCATGCAGTTGCGGATTACGACCGATACCAAAAGTGGTGTGATGAGTATTTCTTCCTGCCGCACCGTAATGAGATGCGTGGTATCGGCGGCATCTTCTATGACTACCTGACGCCGACACCAGAAGACGGGGGCTTTGATGCGGGGCTTGCCTTTACAAAGGATGTCGGTCGCGCATTCAACGAGGTGTATCCGCGACTTGTGCGTGCAAACTTCGCTAAGGACTGGGACGACGCCCAGCGCGAAGAACAGCTCATCCGTCGTGGGCGATACGTGGAATTCAACCTTTTGTACGACCGCGGCACCATCTTTGGTCTCAAAACTGGGGGGAATGTCGCATCAATTCTGTCTTCAATGCCACCCGTGGTGAAATGGCCTTAACCAATTTAGATTAAATTCACTCTGACGACATTGAGTTCGAATGTGTGTGCTTGCTGCCTCTTCGCTTGCAAATCACTGCGTTCAGCAAACAAATCCTTCGTCTTGCCGGATTGCCGCCCCTTTCATGTTGGCAAACTGGGTTTGATCGTGGGGGATGGTGCTTATCGTATTGGTTCACAACCGATAACAGCGATTGGGTGGCGGGTTTTCAGGGACGATGTAAACTGCATCTTCCCACGCACATGAGGCTCACCGGCTCACTTCTGGAGCAGTGAAATCTGCATCAGGCAAAGTTGAGAAGACACAGCCGCGGGGGCTGTGGAACGGGCGTATAGAGTTCAGGAGTTCGTGATGCTGTTTGCATCCAGCGCGTTTAAAAATTGCGCAGTTTCCCTCAGAGGGCAGGGGGTTCTTGGAGCGGCATTGAAGGCCAATTCCAAACCAACAGGTGTCGATGTCGCTCGTTACGGAGCCATAACGACGCTTACGTCCCTACTGATGTTTGTTTCTGCACCTGCCGCCATGGCGCAATCGCCGTATGGGGTTTGGGTCGACCACACCGGGCGAGGCGCTGTCGAAGTCAAAAAGTGTGGTTCGCGTCTATGCGGTGTGATTGTCTGGGCCAGGAAGGCTGCGGATGCACGCCGCGGATGTGGCCGCACGCTATTGGGTGGGCTTCGTCAGGTTGGTCGGAATTCATGGGACCACGGCTGGATTATCGCACCAGACTCAGGTTCGAAGTACGACTTGGCGATCAAACCGGTTGGGCGAAACCGACTGGAGATCCTCGGGTACGCTGGATCTAAACTGTTTAGCAAAACCATGATCTGGAAACGCGCACCTACAAGCTTGAAGCGGTGCGATGAACCTAAGAAACCGCCACAGATCCTCGCGAAAGCAAAGAAACAGCCACCGAAGCGCCCTCTTGGTGTTGGAGCGCCTGGTGTGCCTCTCGTTCCTGAGGTTGCCCTTGGAAAAGCACCGGCACAGCCAGTTGAAGCGTCGTCCCATCCGGCGGGGCCGATCAGCGCTGAAATTGCAGTGGCCAGCACATCGCCACGTATCGAGCGCATCCAGACAGGCGATGGTCCACCACGCGTTGTCTATTATGACCCACCGCAATCTGCGCCGCTGCCGCCGAGAAATCCTGCAGCCGGTAGTATGATGGCGCAACTAGCGCTGGAAACAGCGGGACTAGGTGTGAGACAGGGGCCCGTACGTGACATACAAACGGCCGAGTTTTCGCGTGAGATCCCCAGCATTGTACCACCAAGACCGCGCCTTGCGCAGCGTCCTGTTGAGGCGCAACGGGTGACGGATGACCTGCTTGTAAAAATCCGCAATGCCTCGGCTCAAACGCAGAGCGGTTGCCGGATCCACGCACCATTCGTCGTGTCGTCAATTCCCTGCACGAGATAAGTCATTTGTGTGTTTCACGCGCTGGTCGTCGCGCGTCTTGATTGGTCAGATATCGGCATAAACCCGTGATTTGGCAGAGCCCCGCGGGATGGCGTATGTCCGCGGTGAATTGTGGAGAAGAATTGTGGGCCAAGCTGGCAATTGAGACTTCGCGCAACCGCTATCGGGCTGCGCGCTTCTGGTCTGCGATGAGCTCGTCGAAGACCTGCGTGAAAACTTTCGCGCCTTTATTGCGTGAGTTGTAGTCCATCCGCTTCTTCAACTCGGCCAATAGCTCGGTTGACGTGCGGCCTCTCACAACAGAATTGCGCTCGTAACCTCGTCTTGCAAAGAAGTTCACTGTGGGCATGCTGAGCCCGACCGCGCTCATCATTTCCAAGCCGGTTGATGGCCCCGCAAGGTTCATAAGTTCAAGCTCGGTGCTATCAATGTCCGGCCGACCTTTTCGCACCGCGAGATCCTTGATCCCCTTCAACTTAATGACCTGCAACCACGGACCAATATCGCCATCAAGGTTGAGCGCGTGGATCCCTAGCCCGGGGCCTGTTCGTGCAAACTTCCGGTGGCGGCCCCAGCTGTAGGGAATGCTCTTGGCTTTGCGCAGCATCTTCCTCAAACTTGTGATCTTGCGCCCAAGACTTGCCCGCCGGCTCTCGCTTGTTGTTGCGTCGCGCATCCGTCGCAAGCGTTTTAGAAACTCATCTCCGTGTTTCACCAATTCGGTTGTGGAGTTGGCATTGAGAAGCTGCGCATACCCAAGAGCAGACGAAATGGGCCGGCCTTTTTTTGAGATCGGATGAATACCGGCCTGCATGTCGGCTGTTCCGTTGCCACCAGTCTCCAGCGCGTAGACCCGGACCACTTGGTCCTTTGACAACCCGAGGCGAAGCGCGTCCCGCGCATAGCGCCGCTTGAATTCACGCTCAGGAATACGTTCTGGGACAAAGCCGTAGTATTTTTTCGCGTACCTCAGAAAGTCCGATACGCCGGGCAATCCTTTTCGCTTTTTTGGCTTGCCTGGTTTGGCATCACGGTTTTTCCAAGCCTTCCACTTTCTGGCCAAGGCATTGGAAAGCTTAGGCCCTTCGTAAACCGGTGGGAAGCTGGTGACGTAATCGCGTTTTGTGACTAGCCCGCCTTTGCGGATTTTCGCACGACGCTTCTTTCGTTTGGCACTGACTTTCGACCAGAACGCGTCCTTGTCCGCCGCGTGGAAGGTCTTGGCCGTGAAGTATGCGTTGAAGGCTTTCCGCTCTTTCGCAGATAGGGTTGCTTCAAACGCAGATGCGCTCGAGCGCGCGTGTACGTGTACATGGGCCGTTTGGGAGATATGGAGGGCAAGCGCACCCATTGTCATCACGGCGATGTGGAAGAAAGCGCGTCTCATCGCTGGCCTATTCATGTCTGCTCCGAATTGCAGTGGGCCCCCTTGGCGACCGGCGTGGACTGCCTTCTTAGGCGCCATGGCTCCAAAGATCGCTGGCGGCATTGCTGAGTTATTTAGGTGCGTTGCACGATTTCTGCGGCACAATTGAGATACAGCAAATGCCATGGCGTCGTAAACATAACCAATACTCTGTTTTGCTCTGCCGAATGGGTTGGAAAACCCCTGCCATGGGCGGTCGAACAGTTCGGTTTGCCTGCAAGGTGGGCGTTGCTTACAACATCAAGACAATGCACAATCAGGATTTACGAACGTGAGGTCTTTGTCGATTACTTCGGTGGACTTACGGGTGCGCGCGCGAGAACGACTGGTTACTGCATCCGCACCGCTTAATGCGTCTCTGCCAATTCGAAACACGTCCACGGTATTGGGCCGGGGCGATGCAATCCCGTCGCCCGGCGATGACGATCTAAACCCCGGTGCGTTGTCTGTTTTCGATTGGTCTAGTAACGAAACGAACAAGATAGCGCCGAAACCGGCTGCTGTTCTCGTCGGTATCCTCGACAATGACGCCCTTGATGTCTATTTCACTCAAAGGACATCTGTACTACCGACACATGCCGGGCAGATTTCGTTTCCAGGTGGCAAGATCGATTTTGATGATCCAGGCCCAACGGAAGCGGCACTGAGAGAGGCTCAAGAAGAGATCGGTTTGACTTCACGTCATGTTGAGCCGCTCGGGTTTCTGGAAACCTATCGGACGGGTACCGGTTACAGTATCCAGCCCCTCGTGGCGTTGATTGATCCGGAATTCGTTCCCGAGCCTAACCCGTCGGAAGTGGCAGAACTGTTCACTGTGCCCCTGGACTACTTGATGGATGAAAACCGGATGGACATCCATGACCGTGTGATTGATGGGCGTGACCGGCGGTTTTACGCTGTGAATTACAACGACCGGTTCATCTGGGGTGCGACTGCTGGAATCTTGAGAAACATGCGCGAAAGGCTTTTTGGCTAATGGTCAGGATCGTTGTCGAGAATATCATTCTCCTGCTGCTGCCGACGATTTTGTATTTCACTTACATCGCAGTGATGAAACGCAATAGCGTCTCAAGGCAGCAGGTTGTTGATGACACACCGTTTATTTGGCTCTTCACTGGAGGTGTCGTCTTGATGCTTGGGGTGTTGGTCACGTTTGGAAACATGACCGGCCATACACCAGGTGAAGTCTATCAGCCGCCTGTTTTTCGAGATGGCAAGATCGTCCCTGGTCAGTACACCGGGCGTGATGTGAAGCAGGGGGATGCTAGATCGGAGGCGCCTGGGAATGAGGGTGCGGCGGAGCCCCAAAGTCAATGAGCAGGCCTGGTCGTGTTGAAGGCCCTCGATACCGCAATTTTGGCGAAGCGCTTCATGCACCAGATACGCAAGCGCTTTTGCTGGCACTGGAACGCGATGGTTTTGAAGCACGGCTGGTGGGTGGTTGCGTGCGGGACGGCCTTCTTGGACACGTCATCAAGGACGTCGATATCGCGACGACCGCTGCGCCAGACGTCGTCATGACCATCGCGCGTGGCGAAGGGTTCAGAGCACACCCCACAGGAATTGACCACGGCACAGTGACCGTTGTCTCTGGTGCGATCCATCACCCGTTAGAAGTTACGACGCTGCGACGCGACGTGGAAACGCATGGGCGGCGTGCGGTCGTTGCATTCACCACGGATTGGGTTGAAGACGCTATGCGTCGCGATTTTACAATCAACGCGCTTTATTGTGATCGAAATGGCGTGTTCTTCGATCCCCTCGGGACAGGGCGTAAGGATCTCGACAACCGCCAAGTGCGTTTCATTGGTGATGCGCGTGCACGCATTCAGGAGGACTACCTCCGTATTCTTCGCTTCTTTCGGTTCTTTGGCCGATTTGCAGACGGGCCGCCCAACGCGGAGGCTTTGATGGCCATTGAAGCGGAAACAGATGGTCTAAAACTTCTCTCGGCCGAACGCGTGCGCGACGAACTCTTGAAAATTCTGACGGCTGGCATGCGGTTAGAAGAAGCCCTCAGTTCTATGCAACAGACTGGGGTCCTTGATTTGCTCTTTGGGCCGGCGGATTGGAAAAAAAGGGTTCAGCACATACTGCGCTACCGGCAAATCGTGAGTCACGACCTGCCAGAGTATGACCTGAACGGTGGCGAAGTTTCACTCGGCTTTTTGGCCGGGGTGACGCAAGAAACGATTTTGGACTTCAGTGACAAGATGCGACTTTCGAATCATGCACGGCGTTTCTTGTCGAATGTTTTTTTGCTTGTCGAGAGCGGGATTTTCCGGCCCGATACCGATGAGACCGCGTTTCGGAAAGCGACGCATCGTCTCGGGCTGATGGGTCAGGGGGAGCTTCTAACGGCTGGAAGATGGGCTTGGGCTCTATCCGATGATCTTATCGACTGCCAATGGCGCCTGGATCAAATCCGATCGCTTGAAACAATGCATTTTCCGGAAATGCCGCTTGGCGGAAAAGATGTGATCGCGCTCGGGGTAGCGCCGGGGCCGGACGTCGGTGAAATCTTGCGTGAATTCCGCCAATGGTGGATCGAGCAAAACTGCCCGTCTGATGAGGTTCTATTGCGCCAGAAACTGTCTGAATTCGCCCGGCCGTTTACTCCCAATCGTTAACAGCATCCTAAAGGAGCGTTTCAAATCCTAGGTTTTGGGTTACAAGCTTCGGGCCGAGTTTTGCGTCAGGTGAGGTTATGCATGTTCTTCGAACCGGGTGAGGATCGACGACAAAGTGATGGTCATCGCGATCATCTCAAAGATATAGAGCAGACACGAGCTCGTTCCGCGCGAACAGTTGGCATTGTCTACTGCGCCCTGGCGCTTGGATGCGCTGCAGCGGCTTTGTTCTTTCAGCATAGTGCGACTGAATACGGATTGCCGCCAGGAGATGCTCAGACTGTATCATCTGCTTTTGCCGCTATCGGTTCAACGAACCTGGTTCTTTTGACCGTTTGGGAACGGCTGTTCTGTTTCTCGGACGCCTAAAGCGCGCAAGCCTCAGGCCGCTTGCTCGAACTCTCAAGCATCAACTTCCTGCCCCAATTGATCACATTAGCGCACGGTTACTTTAGACGTCGTTGGAAGACGCGCTCTAAGCATTAGGTTTGGATCATGTTCCGCAAAAACCGTGCAGACTTTTGCGGAACATGATCTAGCGGAGATACGTCTTGCAACAAAAAAAAGCCGACGGCGCGTAGCCATCGGCTTCTCTTCTTTGGTATCTTGCTTGTCTCGCACATCAAACGCTGAACGCGTTCAATCAATTCAGATTGCGAAATCTTCGACGTCTGCGCCTTTTTTCAAGCGCTCAACGAGCCAGTTTGGTTTGCGGCCGCGACCCGTCCAAGTTTCCATACGATTGTCAGGGTTGGCATATTTCGCGACAGAGACAGTCGTTTTTCCTTTGCCCTTGCCTTTGCCACCAACAAGCTCATTCATCGAAAAGCCAGCTTCCACAGCCAGATCCTGCATCTTGGACAGGACCTCAGCGCGTTCACGTTCGCGCGCCTCAGCGATGGCTGCATCAACCTCATCACGGTGATCCAAGAGTTCTTTCAACGACATCTTGGAGATGTTTACGCTTGCCATTTTGGTCGTTTTTCCTTTTCGAGCGGTCATGATTTTCTCTCTTTGTTCGGTGATTGGCCAAAACCTAATTGGTATGGCGAATAATTGTCTACAGAAACTCGATTTTTTATTAACGACGCTCCAGAGGCGTTCAAAAAATGAGCTTCAGTGACTTGTGTTTCTTTCTGACCATGTGGTCGAATTGAACTTTTTCGCGAGCTTTCTCCCGCAAAGCCGCTATCCGGTAGCAATTCTGCTGAGCGAAATCAATATGTTCCTGGTAAGATAAACTTTTTGCGCGTTTGAGCGCTGCTGATCGGGCGCTGTTGCAAGCACTAAGAATTGGCCGTGTGAATGTACGTTTCTGCCTGCTTTCCCTACACTGTCGCAAGAAGAGCATTGCGTGATAGTATTGGATACCGATTTCATTCTAGAGAGGTGAAAAACACGACGTGAGCCCAACGCTACTTGCTGCGCAGCCAATGCGCGGCCTGGAAGCAGATTGGGTAATGTTGTTTTCGAATTTCCTCTGGATGGTGTCCGATTTGGGTGCGAAACGAACTCGGTTTGAAGTCATTTCAGCTTGTATGCCGATTGGTGAACCACGTCATTTTATCGTTATGCTTCGCAATAAGTAGGCCGTATGGCCCATTGGTTTTGATATGTGCAGGGCGGTCACAAAACTCGGCACATTGCCACCCTGCGGGTCATGCGGGAGGCCGCGGACGCAATTTCAAGTGCCTCCCGTTGATTTCAATGGGAAGTCTGGTTGGACTTATGACGGTCGGGCGGGATGGTTTCACTCAACCACTGGGATGCCACGCGGCTTAATGAGGCGCAAATTCGATTTCGATACCCATCGCCAGGGATTAGTGCGTGCCCCTTGATGCTGCGTTGCGTCCTATGCGTGATCCAGCTAGTGTCCGGCCGAGTTAACTAAACCTAAGGGCCAGCACGTACCTCATGGTCTCTTTGATCTTCACTCACGTTTTTCCTGGAGGACTGAATGGCTTTCACACTGCCAGACCTGCCGTATGCTTATGATGCCTTGCAGCCATATATGTCGGCGGAAACACTGGAATTTCACCACGACAAACATCACAACGCATATGTGGTCAAAGGAAATGAACTTGCAGGCGACGGCTCGGCTTATGCCGGAATGAGCGTCGAAGATATCTGTAAGAAGGCTTATTCTGACGGTGATCAAGCTGTCGTCAACCAGATCGGCCAGCACTACAACCATATTCATTTCTGGCAATGGATGGAGGCTGGTGGCGGCGGTAGCAAAGTGCCTGGGAAACTGGAGCCGATGGTTGAAGCCTTCGGTGGATTGGAAAAGGTTCGCGCAGATTTTATCGCAGCAGGAACCGGGCAGTTTGGATCAGGCTGGTGCTGGCTGGCAGTGAAAGACGGATCGCTTTCGGTTATGAAGACGCCAAACGGTGAGAACCCCCTCATGCACGGCGCCCAGCCTATTCTTGGCTGTGATGTCTGGGAGCACAGCTATTACATTGATTACCGCAATGCCCGGCCGAAGTATCTCGAAGCATTTTTTGATAGCCTCGTGAACTGGGACTATGCGGAAAGCTTGGTCCCCTAATACCGGGCGCCAAACATTTACACAAAGCATTCAAAAGGGCTGGTCGCGGACCGGCCCTTTTTTGCGGCAGGGGGAACTAGCCCGCCCCACCCGACATCGCTCGAGGACGTTCTCGTGCGCTACCGCCGCTCGTTTTTGGTCGTAGAATTGCTTTTTTGACCTCCAGCTTGGTGAGGCCGATTTGTATTTCTTTGGGTTCTCATTGGCCAAAGCAGCGCTCATTTCTGCGAAAAACGACGTTTTTTGCCGCAAAGTGGCGCTAACTCAACAAGCTAGAAACACTTATCCGGCTATATTTGTTGGTGTACTCGGATGCGGACGGCTGCTTTCGGGATGATTGTGTGAATTCGGAGACGATGCGTTGGTTTTCGCGGGGGCGTCATCAAGGGCAGCAAGATCGGGCGGGCTATTCTGCTCATCTCGTAATGGCCGCTTCGTTGGCTTTGTGTCCGCAATCCTTTGCACAGGTTTCGTCCTAACGGGTTGTGCAAGCACGTTATCGCGTAACGGCATTGACGATGGGGCATTGGCCCAGACGGCTGTCGTGGCTGGACGCCCCGGCGTTCGGTTCTGGGGCGATGAAGTGCCGGTCGATTTCATTGCTGAAGTGAAACGGCGACTTCCAAATATGCCGCGCATGGCGCAGGGAGCCGGCCGCAGCAAAGGTGGTCGACCTGTTGTTGACATCCTGGCGTTATCCGGTGGCGGTGGCGATGGTGCATTCGGGGCCGGTCTTTTGGCGGGGTGGACTGAAAGCGGTCGTCGTCCA
>JBCBRD010000088.1:0-12532 GCA_039819885.1 Pseudomonadota bacterium | reverse complement strand
GATCGACAATGTCTCGCAATAGCCCCAGGGCCGCATATTGCGTAGATGCTGCTCTTGCTCTTTTCGCTTCTCGGCCTTCAGTCGTTTGACGATCGTCGACACTTCTTGTGACCGACTGCGATCTGCAACCAACAATGCATCGGGTGTGTCCACGACTACAAGATCTCGGACACCGATGGTTGCGACCAGTCCGCGTTCGGCGTGGATGTAACAGCCCGACGTGTCTTCGAGGACAGCTTCGCCTTTGACGAAATTATCGTCGAGGTCGCGTTGTGCAATTTCCCAAAGTGATGCCCATGAGCCGACATCGTTCCAACCCACGTCGATTGGAAGCATGACGGCTTTCGACGTCTGTTCCATCACCGCGTAGTCGACTGAGATACTAGGTGAACGTGCAAAGGCCTCAAGTTGCAGGCGTTCAAAACCAAGATCCTGTATGCGATGCAGATAACTGTCCTGCGCAGCTTTCATGATCTGTGGGTGCAGCCGCTCCATTTCCTGCAGGAATGTTTTGGCGTGGAGCACAAAGATGCCGCTGTTCCAGTCATGATTGCCCTCGCTTAAATAACCTTGGGCGGTCTTGATGTCAGGCTTCTCACAGAATGCATCAACGGTGAATGCACCTTTGAAATTGCCAAGCGGCGCGCCTCGGCGAATGTAGCCGAAGCCGGTATGCGGTTCGTCCGGTGTTATACCGAAGAGAACGAGTTGACCGGTCGATGCGATTTTTCCTGCTTCGCGTACGCATGCTGCAAACTTGTCAGGGTCACGAACGACGTGATCAGACGGCATGACGGCGATGACAGCGTCCGCTGACTTTTCGAGGGCTGCGAAAGCTGCGACGGCAATTGCTGCAGCGGTATTGCGCGCCACCGGTTCAAGGATGACGCGTGCGTCTGTAATCCCGGCGCTTTCCAATTCCTCTTGAACCAGAAACCGGTGATCGTTGTTGCAGAGGATGATGGGGTCGGCGAAGCCTTGCTCGGATGAAAGCCGGTCGAGAGTCGCGCCGAGAAAACTTGACTTCTGACCGCTGAAAAAACGAATGAATTGTTTTGGATACATCGCGCGGGACAGCGGCCAAAGGCGCGTTCCGGATCCACCTGACAAAACGACTGGCACAACTGTGGTCATGGCAGGAGCCCCCTTTTCATTGGCCCAATTCAGCTAAACGCGCGCCGCTCACGCAAGGTCGCTCGAAGTTTCCATCGGGCGTGGTGTTGTTCAATCGACCTGACAATGCCAGCTCACAATGAAGGCCGTTTAATTTTGGAGAAAATCCGGCCTTCAGCTTATGGAGGTGTTTGTCCAGGGCGTGCGTCTAACACTTCGTGGCTGACCATACACACCTGGCTGCTGATTCGCAGGTGTTGTTGTCTGCTGTGGTCAGCGCTGTGTGCGCTGACGCAGCTTGTCTCGCAAGGACTTCAGCGCTGAACCGCTGTCTGGATCGCCAGATGGAACTGATGCGGCTGGTGCTGCACCCGTATCGGTCAATGGCTTGCGACGAAGAGATGGCCGCTCGGCGGCTGGGGCAGCAGTCGGACCTCGGTCTGTCGATGACCTGAGTGGTGTTCGGCGAAGCGGGCGTGGTTCGCCGTCTGGCTGAGGAAAACCTGGTGACGGCTGCAAACCTTGAAGCTCTTCTGCCTGGAAAGCATGCCTCTGGCCAACGTTCATTTCAGCCATTTCACCGGCTGGCGCTGCCAACATGTGTTCCTCACCTGGGACGGTGCCTTGATCAGGAATACCCAGGCTATCAGCGAGCATAGCCGTGGTTGAGTTTGCGTCTCCAATGGCGCTGCCACCAGCGGTCCGCCAACGTTCCACGACCTGCTCCAAAAAGCCTTCATCACCTACAGAGGTCTGCCAGCACTCGGAGAACCGAGCTGTCGATGACCGTGGCAAGGAGGATTTGGCGAGTTCATCAAACTTGATACGGACCGGGAGAGAAACGCCATCGCCGAAGGCAATTGCTTCTCGTTGGCCTAGGGCTGGAAGGAACTCGAGGAGACCGGACCCTGTGTCAGATACAGCAGATTGTACAATCTGCTGGTCTTTGTCGTTCGACATGCGCAATGCAAAGACTGTGTTGCATTGCGACAGGATCGTTGGATCAATTTCTGCTGGGCGCTGTGTTACGATACATAGCGATGCGCCGTACTTGCGTCCTTCTTTGGCGATTTTAGCGATCGCACGCTTACAAGGCTCGAAGCCGAGGCTGGAGTTGGCAGGAACATAGCGGTGAGCTTCTTCGCATACCAACGTGACGGGCACCTTGCCTTCACTCCACAACGCGAAGTCGAATGTCATGCGACATAGAACGGAAACGACGACGTTTACGATTTCCGTAGGAAGGCCTGTCAGTTCCAGAATTGTGATTGGTTTGTTGTTCACTGGGACGCGGAAGATGCGGCTGAGCACCTGGGCCATCCCGTCGTAAACTGTCAACGAGCCAAACATGAAGGCGTAACGGCCATCTTGTGAGATCGTGTCGATGCGTGTCTTCAAGTTGCGATAAGGGGCCAGGTCGCGCTTGTTCTCAAGCTTGCCCATCCGCTCATCGATCAGACTTGTGAGATCTGAAATCCGATATGGTACGGGGGTATCGACTGTAAAGCGCGAACTATCCATGGCAGCGCGCCTCAGTTTTGTATTCTCACCGTTCCGCCCGGCGCTGTAACGGCCTTTGGCGATCGGGATCAGTTCCTGCAGAACCTCGATTTCCGCTTTCCGGTTTGAATCGCCAATCAAGACTTCGACGATCTCTTCGAAGTTCAAGAGCCAGTAGGGCAACTGCATGTTGCGCGGGGACACGACTTCCGCAAACTCTGTGAAAGCGGTTGCGTACTCATTGTGTGGATCAAGCAGAACGATGTGTGCGGCAGGGTGCTGCTCTAGAATCGAACGGAGAATGAGCGCTGTCGTACAGGACTTGCCGGTACCGGTTGTTCCGAGAATTGCGAAGTGCTTGCCGAGAAGATCGTCAACGCGAACCATTGCTGGGATCGTTGAGTCCTGTCGAAGCGTACCGACGCGCACTCCGTCTTCGTTCAAGCCACAGAATGCAAGGCGCAGTTCACTCTTACCAGAGACACGAACGCGGTCACCCAATGCTGGATAGACAGTTACACCGCGGTTAAAAGCTGAGGGTACACCCTCTTCGTTCTTCCAAAGCTCGCCAACCAGGCCCAGCTCTGCAATCCAGATTTCGGCTTCGCCTTCGCGCTGGCTTGGGACGGGAACAGAAAGAGCAGACACAATCGCCAGGACAACCGTGTTTTCGGTGTCGATGGCCAGCAGTGTACCCATTTCAGGGCGGTCGGAGACCTGATTGTTCGGGCGATCTTGCGCACCGTCCAGCAACACAATGGCTTTGGCGCCTGTCACGGAAACAATCCGGCCAATCGAACCATCACCCCGAAAGCCGGGCACGCTGTCGACTGCGCGCGTCATTTCTTGTTGCATGTTTCCCTCCAAACCGTGCCGTTAGACCGACACGCCTTCTCCCAAAAGCGCGTCACGATTCCGAACGATGGAGACGTGGTGGCGCGAAGGAAGCAGTACAGCCACTTCCGTTCCTTGACCCTGAACACTCTTGATCTCGAGCTTACCGCCGTGCAGCTCGACCAGTGATTTTGCGATTGGCAGCCCGAGGCCCGTGCCTTCGCGCCAGCGTGTACGTGAACCATCGACCTGCCCAAATGGGGTCAACGCAATGTTGATTTCTTCTTCACTCATCCCGATGCCGGAATCTCGAATGAGAATAGCGAGCCCCTCGTCTGCGAGCCGCAGTGCATCAATGGCAACCTGACCGCCTGGTTCGGTGAATTTGATTGCATTGGAAATGAGGTTGTTAAACACCTGAACCAGTTTGTGGTCGTCTCCGCGCACGGCTGGAAGGTCTTTTGGCAGACGCGAGAAGATCTCAAGCTGCGCCTCACGTGCGAGTTCTTGGTGTTGTTCGACGACTTGTTCGAGGAGCATGCCGACGCTGATTTCGGATGCGTCTAGCGTGTAACGACCGCTTTGAATCTTCGAAATGTCGAGTATGTCATTGATCACTGACAACAGGTGACCGGCTGCATCGTTGATCAGGCCGGCATACTCTATGATTTCCGTTTCGTTGAGTTTGCGACTGCCGTGATCGGACAGGATCTTCGAAAAACCCAGGACGGTATTGAGTGGGGTCCGCAGCTCGTGGCTCATATTCGAGATGAACTCGGACTTCACCTTGCTAGCCAGTTCGGCTTCCACGCGTGCCGTGTGTTCGGCAACGCGGGCGCGATGGCGCAGGATCGCGTCTCCCAGAAGGGAGGCGTACTCGCTCATGAGCGAGTTTGACTTTTGATTACCGAGGGCCCCGTTGAGCATAAAAACCGCTTAAAATTTTCCACGCTTTTCGACTAGGGGTCAGCCTAGCCAGTAACGGTCAACTTGGAGTTAACGAACTGGGCGGCATTGCATTTTTTTGCTTAGGGCATCCCCGCTTAAGTGGGATGCGGGGCCGAACACGGCGATTGGCGGTTCAATCTATCGGATATGGTCGTTTCGTGGCTTAGGGGCACCAGGGCCTCCTAAAGCGTGTTTTGTGCTCTCGCTTAAGGTGAGCAAAACGGGAACTATTGCGCATAATTTCATGGGAATTGTTCCGGCGATGCGCAATCCAGCTCAAACACGACTTTTAGAAACAGGCTTTGGGCTGTTGCATGCGGATGTCGGACGTTTGAAACAGAGTTTGCGCTTACTCATCGCGGGCGGCTTAGTTGCGCTCCCAGTTGGTCTTTTTACGCCGACGGTGCTGGTTGAGGATGCCGTTGCCGGCCCGGCGATTGGCCAATTCGAGCTCAAAGACCTTGAGGCTGAGCCAGGACGTACTGAGTTTCAGAGCCAGAATGCGCATACATTTGGTCAGCCCAGCCGTCAACGGGCACCAGACGAAGACGACGGTGAGACCCTTTACGATGACAATTCGGTTTCCAAACAGCGGCACGCGCTCGAGTTGGAGACGGCTCTTAGCCGCTATTTCAGAATACGGGTCGGGATCGAATTTGAGAAAGAACGGATCGAAGAGCCGTTGTTTGACGGTGAGGCTGAACAGTTTGCAGCCCTCAAGCTGGAAGAGGTTGCGGTTGAGGGCGTCGTTATTCTTGTGCCAGTGCCGGAAGCTGGCGGCTTTGGCATTGGTTTTCTGACGGAATTTGAATCGCCGATTTTCGGAGATGATCTCAAATCCATCATCTTTGGCCCGATCTTCGAATTTAAAGCTGGGCCCATCGGCTACGTTTCAAACGTCACTTTTGTGCATTTCTTCGGTTCCGGCGAGGAGGGAGAGGCACCTGACGACAAATGGGACCTGGCTTATGCGCAACAGCTCTCTTATGCGTTGAATGGCACCTGGACCTTGGCGCTTGAAGCCTATGGGACGTTTGATCGACTGGGGTCGACGGGCAATCCCGGTGAAGAACGCGACGCATTCGGCGATCATGACCAACATCGTGTCGGACCGATCGTCTACTATCAGTTTGGCTGGCCGGAGCGTGGTGGTGTTTCTGCAACCGACGATCTGTCGTTGGAAATTGGTGATGACGACGATGAGGGGACGGTCGTCAGCATTGGAACAGGTGTGTTGTTTGGTTTGAACGACAACACGCCTGATGCGACCCTCAAGTGGAGCGTCGAAGTCGAGTTCTGATGTTCATCCTTTGGCTTGATTGGCCTCAGGCTAAAGCTGCGGGCATACAACTCCAGCATCAGTTTGCAATTCGCGATTGCGATCTAGGGTGGTCATAGGCGGACGATATCCGACTAAAGCGCGTTCACTTTAGACGGAATCAGCGGACGCGCTTTAAGCTTTTGTTTTGGATCATGTTCCGCAAAACCGCGTACACTTTTGCGGAACATGATCTAGCTTTGGTCTGAAAGCTTTGATGCGCCGGGATGGCGTAGCGGCTGCCATTTTACAAAATTCGCAGAACGTCCCGGGTGCAGTGGCAGTTTCGGCGTCTCGGTTTGCTCTGCGACCGTTAGCTCGACCAACGCGTCGTCCAACGCATCTGCCGCACGCGCCAAAGCCGGTATTCTGCGCATGTCATCACGCATGTAGAGAAGTGTGTCGCGAACAGTGGCGAGATCGAGTGTTGGAGGCCATGGCTGTTGACGGGGTATCTTGAACATCGAGAAATCCCAAAACGCGAAGTGTTAAACACCGGTAAATGAATGTCCCAATAGCTTTCGCAAGAAACAGACCATGTTGCAATTGGTAATCTCACAGCTTTTGAATGAATAATTGTCCCAAAATGAAACACTAATAAATCGGCATCTTCCGAATTATATGAAGCTGAAATTTACCTCGCTCATGTAACCCTGGCTGAAACAACAAGAATGCTACTTGGCCGATGCAGCCGAGCGGTATCGAGCCTTGGGGACGGTGAAGTGAGTCAACAACCTGGTGTCTTAATTATTGTCGAAAACCTGACCGTGCCGTTGGATCGGCGCGTTTGGCAGGAGGCACAGTCTCTACGCGATGCCGGTTATACCGTCTCTGTGATCTGTCCTAAGGGTGGGCAATACACCAAGAGCTACGAACTCCGCGAAGACATCCATATCTTCCGACACCCATTGCCGATTGAGGCTGATGGTGCTGCTGGATATGCTGTTGAATATAGCTGTGCGCTGTTTTGGGAATTTGTTCTTTCTATCCGCGTCAAATTCAAAGTTGGCTTTGATATTATTCAGGCCTGCAATCCACCGGATCTGATCTTTGTGGTTGCTGCTTTTTGGAAATACCTTTTCGGCACCCGGTTTGTATTCGACCACCACGATATCAATCCAGAACTCTATGAAGCGAAGTTCTGCAAACGTGGGTTCTTTTACAAACTTCTTTTGCGGTTTGAACGTATGACGTTTCAAATGGCGGACTGTTCGATTGCTACCAATGACACATTCAAGTCGATCGCAATCGCACGAGGCGGAATGCCCGAAGATGACGTCTTTGTGGTGCGGTCGATCCCGGACCTATCAAAGTTTCGGCGGGTTGCGCCGAATACGAAGTTGCGAAACGATCGTCAAACCGTTGTGGGGTATGTTGGCATCATGGGTGCCCAGGACGGCGTTGATCTTCTAATCGAGGCCATGAACGATCTTGTCCATGGACGAGGCCGCAAGGACGTTCAGTGTGTCATCGTGGGGTCAGGTACAGAGTTGCCGCGTTTGCGTGAAATGGTCCGTGCCTTCGGGCTTGAGGACTGCGTGACATTTACAGGCTTTTTGTCCGGCGCTCCACTCTTGGAAGCTTTCTCCACGTTTGACATCGGCGTTATTCCCGACCCCAAGAACACCTACAATGATAAGATTTCCATGAATAAGGTGTTTGAATATATGAGCCTCGGCATTCCGTTCGTGCAGTTCGATTTGAATGAGGGCAGGGCATGTGCTGGCGACGCGGCGCTCTACGCTGAGAACAACTCTCCGGTCGCGCTTGGTCAGCAGATTGAACGTCTCGTCGATGATGAGGCTTTGCGGTCGAGATTGTCGAAGATCGGACAAGAGCGTGCCGACCGCCTGCTGCGTTGGGATGTGGAGCGCGCCAACCTGTTGGCAGCTTATGACAAAGCGCTCGCACCTGTCGAAGTTAAGGCAGGCGTTCCGGCCAGTTCTTAAGGCTTCTCGCGGTTAGCAGGTTGGGCGTAGTAGGCGGTTGTCGTGTTGCGCCGTCCTGATGTGCGATGGCGGGTTGCGCTTTCCTGGCACGCCCTACAGCCTGGTGCTAAGTGTTGAGGGAAAGTAATGACATCGCGTGAGTTTCGAATGCTCTCCGAAAGTGTATTTGTTTTGTTGAGGCAAAGTAAAGGCATTGAAGCACTGGAGTTGGTGTCCAAGTACCACGCCGAGACTGATGAAGAACGCGATCAGTTGGCAGGGTTACGGTCAGAAATTCATTGGTCGCTTGTTGGGCCGAAAGATGTGCCACATTACGCTCACGAAGTTTTTGCAAAACATCCGGGCGCACTCGCAAGCACATATAGGTTGCTAATCTACGAGTTCGATCAGGAAAACTGGACTCAATGTGTGAAACTTGCAGAAAGTCTTGTTGAGGAATCGAATAAGCAACACAATGTCTATTTCCGAGATGACGCATTGTTTCGGTTGGCTATATGCTACAAAAACTTGGGAAATATCAGACGCGCGAGGGAGTTGGTTGGTCAATTGCCAAGTGATGCAACATCCTTCATTGGTTCCGAGCTGGTTGGAGTGGAAGGTATTTTGAAGCCTAAGCAGTAGAGCACGGGGCAACGTCCATTTTGCGACGTAGCCATCGAAAAAGACACTCAAATTTTTCGTGCTCGTGCCCTGATTGCAAATACTTACGATGTGTATTTGAATGAACCTAACCGCGGTAGCTTCCCTTCGACGTCGTACACTAGCGATCAACTATGGTGCGACGTGTCGTCATTAGTCTTCGAGAATGTTGAAGATTTACAAGGCCGTCGGTTCAAGGATTTTGAGGAAGCACGCAATCACTACAGTGATTTGACTTCAAGATTCGTTGTTTCGGCCAAGAGATCATAGTAAGCCGAGCGCAATATTTGGTGGCGGTATTGCGCCGCATCGAGGTCTAATGTCGGGTTGGGCTTCGTCAAGCCGCCCGATGGAACTACAACCCGCTCCAACCTGCTGCTTCGGGTTATCGTTTGAATCCTGCTGGTAGCGGCGGCGGAAGGACCGATGGAATTGGCGGGGGGGCTGGTCTATGCCGTGGAGCGTTCGACGGCGCTGGCGGTCTTGGTACAGCTGCTCCTGGGGCAACCTGACTTTGTGGAGGTGGCTCGGTGACAGTTGCACGTTTCGCCATGACTTTCTGGCGAACCGGATCGGCGAATACACCGCCGAGTCCAATTAGGAAAAACATGTACGTCTGCAGCACGTTCCAATAGTGGACGGTCGATCCGATGAGGCAGAGTGCGACGAGCGACATTGTCCATCCGCGCAGCATGTTGCGTGCATCTGGATCTGTGAGACGGCGCCGGTTGACGACAGTTGCGCGGATCAACAGTGCGATGCCGAGTGCCAGGACCAGGAAAGACGGAATGCCCTGTCGCATGGCGAGGACCAGCCAGTAGGCGTCGATCGTATCAGCGACCATCCACCAGGGTCGGGCCCAGTCCGCAAGGCCCAGTCCAAGCCAAGGATTGTCCCACACGTTCTTCATCCCATGTTCCCAGATGAAGAGGCGGTAGTAGCCGGTCCAGGTATCGAGCGTCAGGCGTGTTGCCAAGATCGCAAGAGGCGAACGTGACGATACGAGGTCAATGGCCACGTACAAGACAACGATGGCGCCTGTCGTTGCGCTGATGCGTGTTGCGATGGCCCGGGTGGTTCGGTCCCAGGTGATGAGTGCGGCTTGGAGTGCCAGGCTGAGGAGTGGTGCTGATGACAGACCTAAAAACGTGGCGCCGACGATAAGTGCTGCGCGTTTGCGGCGGACTGCGCGTTTTCGTTCGGCATACATCAGCAGTGCTAACATCGACGCGCAGAACGTGCCGTAGTGGATTGGGTGGTCGAAGGTGCCGTACGCGCGGGTTAACCCCAGACGTGTCTGAACGGCCGTCGGGTGGTGATACCCGGTCAACTGCCTGAGGATGTCGTGAGTGAAGTTTTGGCCCAATAAGAATTCAGGTAGTGCGATGAGTGCGGCGATGCTGATCGTGAGGAGCATGACGCGGAGCGTCTGGCGGAGCATCTCAGGTGTGCGGACGTAAGCGCGTGCAATGAAGTATCCGCCAAGGCATTCGAGTGCGACGGAGCCGCCGTAGATCAAGCCGTCCTTGCCGGAGTGAATTGTGTAGACGAACAGCGTCATGAAGCCGAACGTCAGGAAGATAAAGTCGAAGGCTTTTGGCTTCACGCTGCGTGACGACATCAACCGCATAATCGCGATCGGTAAGAGAACGAGGAGCACCAGTCGGTTTGGAGGAAGTCGCAGCCCACCAATGAAGAGCGAGAACTCGGTCGGGCATAGGATTGAAATGATGAGGATCGTGACGGGAAGCGGCACGATGGCCAAAGCGCGTAGCATGTATCGGCTCCCTGCCTCGTCGCTTTGAATGCGGTCGGGTTTCGCCCGTTTCCTTCAATCTATCGAACGCTAAGCTTTAGGCGCATTCGAGTTTGCCGCGCGCGCCCAGTCTGACCGAAGGTGCTGAGGCAACAAAAAACGCGGAAGATATGATCTTCCGCGTTCCATGGCGCTCTATCGCGGATACGTTAAAGTACACCGCGATTGGTTTGTAATTGCTTAATAGGCGTTTCGTCCTGTGACGACGACCCAGATCGTGCGAACCAGAATCTTCAGATCCAGCATGAGTGACCAATCCTGAATGTAGGCGATGTCATGGGCAACGCGCTCTGCAACATCGTCTGTCGTGGCGGTTTGGCCGCGACAGCCTTTGATCTGAGCGAGCCCGGTAATGCCTGGCTTCACCTGATGGCGGTTGGCGTACTCTTCCAGGTCATTGCCGAATTGATCGTCATGGCTGATGGCATGTGGACGAGGGCCGACGAGGCTCATCTCTCCGCGCAGGACGTTAATGAGCTGGGGCAGTTCGTCGAGCGAGAAGCGCCGTAGGATGCGACCGACGCTGGTGACGCGGCTGTCGTTGCGTGTGGCTTGTTCGATAACGTCGCCGTCCTCGAGAACGTGCATCGTGCGGAACTTCAGGACGTCGATGTCTTGTTTGTTCAGGCCGCGTCGACGTTGAACGAAGAACACCGGGCCACGGCTTTCAAGCTTGATGGCTGCTGCGATGATCGGGAACAGTACGGCACTCGCGAGAAGCAAGGTGGCGCCAACGACGACGTCTTCGGCTCGTTTGATGACCGGCTGCCAGTCCGATAGCGGCTTTCGTTTGATGTCAAGGAGGCCGACTGAACCGACGTTGGATACTTTGTGTGTTGGATTGTCTTCAACGAGATCAGAAGAGATGTGCGTAACGATGTGTACGCTAACGGGGAGTTGTTCTAGCTTTCTCGCGATCATGTTCATGCGGCCTTCGGCTGCTTGCGGCAGCGCGACGATGATTTTGTCGACGGATTCACTGCGGCCGGCATCAATCAGGTCATTTAGGCGCCCGGCGATTTCAAGGCCTTCGGGATTGATGCGCTCTTCCCCGGCGCGATCGTCAAAGACCCCGACAAAGTGGATGCCCATTGGCTGGTGCTTGAGGTGGTCATGGACGCGCCGGGCGATCTGACCTGCTCCGTAAACGGCGACACGTTCGTCAAAGCGACCGGCTGCTGTTAAGCGCTTGAGCGTCAGGCGCGATAGGCCACGGTTCATGAGAAGGAATGTGTAGCTGGCAGAGGCCCATGCGGCGTACCAGACCCAGACGTGCGCGTCTGTGATGGCGTAGGGAAGGCCAATACCGAGGACGAGTGTCAGTGTAATGAGGAGTGCGATGAGCAAACGGCCTGGGTTTTCTGGAAAGTCATGTAGGCGCGTCTGATCGTACATGCCCCAGTTCTTCAAGAGGAGTACGGCAATAACTGCTGCTGCGAAGCCAGACTGAACCGTCAAGACCCAATTGGGCTCAATGCCGCCGAATTCGGCATAAATGGCCATCGGGAGAAGGGCGCCGATGATTATCGCGAGAGCGTCAATTCCCATAACCACATCAACGGCTACGCGGCGTGACCAGCGACGAACGAATGCACTCTTGGTTGTGGCGGAGGATCTGTTGTTTTCTGCGTTTTGTGGAAACGCATCGGCGGTAATGGTAGAACTCATACTAAACCTCGCGACGCCGGCCTTTTGCCGGACTAAGATATCGTCGCGATTAAACTCCAAACGTCTAAATATTGCTTGAAATTCAGCGGCAAATTATCAGATTATTTTATTATATATATATGTTTCAAATTGAATCGATTTTCAATTTGCAGTTTTTCGTTTCTGTTTAACTGCTATATTCCAGCGCGGCTGGAACGCCTCGATCGTCTTCAATGATGTCAGGGTCCACGCGATTGACCAACACGCCTGCAATTTTTTGACCATTGCTGCCAAGTGCTTTGATGGCTTTTCTGGCGATTGCTTTTGGTGTTTTTCTCCACGTCATGACAAACACCAGTTGATCAGCCTGATCGGCGAGGAACTGCGTGTCGATGACCGGAAGAATCGGTGGCGTGTCCATGATAATGATGTCGAAGTACCCGCGGAGCCTGTTGATGGAGTTTGTGAAGCTTGGCGTTGACAGGTATTCGGGGTTGAACTGGGCAGAAGGCGTGGATGGGATTGCTGGCATGAAGCAGAGGTTCGTCTGCGTATCCTGGAGAATTGCTGCTTCCGGGGGGGCGCCGTCAAGAAGAACGTTGATCAGTCCAACATTGTGATTTGGGCCGAGTTGTCGGGTCAGATGAGCGCGCCTAATGTCCGCGTCGATGAGCAAGACGCGTTGGCCTGTCAGTGCGTAGTGATGGGCCAGGTTCGATGCGACGATGCTACTACCCTCGCCGGGAAGTGCAGAGCAGATCAGTTGCA
>JBCBRD010000087.1:0-12551 GCA_039819885.1 Pseudomonadota bacterium | reverse complement strand
GCGCAACGGGTGTCCAATATGCCTGTTACGGAAGCTGGCTTCTCAGGCCTTTCAATCGGTGCGGCCTTGGCGGGCTTGAAACCGGTTGTCGAGTTTCAGCATTGGAGTTTTGCGCTCCAGGCGATCGATCAGATAGTGAATACAGCCGCCAAGATCCGATACTTGTCCGCAGGGCGTTTGTGCGTACCGGTTGTATTTCGAGGTCCCAACGGTGCCAGCTCCCGCGTTGGTGCGCAGCAAGGACAGAACTTTGCGGCCTGGGTTGCGAGTGTTCCCGGACTTGTTGTTGTCGCGCCAGCAACGGCGAGTGATGCCAAAGGTCTTTTGAAGCAGGCCATCCGCTCAACAGATCCCGTCATCTTTTTAGAAACAGAGCGGCTCTACGGACGCGTCGGCCCCGTTCCCGACGTAACAGACCACCTGTGCCCATTTGGTTCAGCATCGGTTGTGAAGACGGGGTCAACTGTCAGCCTTGTGAGCTATTCCGGCGGTGTTGGATTGTGTCTGGAGGCTGCGAAGCGGCTTACCAGCGAGGGGATTGATGCGGAAGTGATCGATTTGAGATCCTTAAGGCCGTTGGATGAGGAAACGATCTACGCAAGCGTTCGAAAGACCAAGCGGCTTGTGACGGTCGAAGAGGCTTGGCCCAGTTGTTCGATCGGATCTGAAATTGCTGCACGGGTGATGACCGCGTGTTTCGACGATCTGGATGCACCACCGACGCGCGTCACCGGCGCCGATATTCCACTGCCTTACGCTGCAAACTTAGAGAAACTCGCCTTGCCATCCGCCAATGACATTGTGTCGGCCGCAAAAAAGGTCTGCTACCTATGAATGCCTTCATTCCGGTCCTCGCAAGTTTTTGGCTGATTGTGACTGCAGTTGGTGTTTATGCACAGCCGGCCGTCGCCCCGGTCGTACCTGCGCTTGTTCCTCGGGCGGATAGCGCCGTTGCGACATCGACTGCCGCTCAAGCGTCGAAGACTGTTGAGCGGGAGCAGCGTAAATCCGACAAATACGCGCATAAACGCCGCTGCCGCCTTGATAAACCGCTGTTTGGGGCTTCACCGACCAGCGTAAAGTGCTATGCGCTTGCAGCATATAAGCCGCCGCCGCTGAAGTCTCTGGACGAAAGCGCAATGCTTGGAGAGCCAAAGATGGACCACGACGACGAACTGCTGGAAGACCTTGATGTGCCCGATGGTGTGCGTGATGCCGAGGATGCTGTTGAGGTCATGCGGGCGTGGGTTGCCGATGGCGCGCTCCATGTGATTTTTGACCCGGAAACCTTCCGGCATGATGTTTCGGAATGGGGTCGGTTACTGGGGGATGTCGCCCAGCACATAGCGAATGCGGTGGAACTTGATGGACAAATGTCGCGGCAGGAAGCACTGAACCAAATCCACGATGCAATCGATGTCAGCGTGAATGCCAACGCCGTTACGATGGAAGGTAAAATCAAAGGTCGCACCGAGCACTGAGATTTAACGGCGTGAGACACCTCTAACTGGTTGAGCCTCGAGGTTTTCTTGGTAGCCGGGTGCCCGTTGGATATCTGACCGTCTTGAGATGATGGGACCCAGGATGACTGACGTTTTTGCCCTTCTCTTGAAACAACGGACAATATGATGCCCGAGAGAAAAGCGGCAAGTTACAGTCGTTCGAACTCGGGGTCTTCCGCGCGGCACGATCTTGCAAGCACCGTACGCGCCTCTCCCGCGGCTCGGTTCGCCGCAGCGAAATTTGGCCTCGACCTTGCCGCGGTGACTGGATCTGGGCCCCACGGCCGGATCGTTTTGCGGGATGTCGAAGATCATTCCACCCACATTTCACTGAGGGACGTGCGCCACAGTTTACCCCAACCTTGCAGAGGGCGACGTGGGATCTCTCAGGTGGTCCAGGCTTGGCCGACGCGGCCGGTTCTAGCTCAGGCCAACCTTTCTGCAAATTGTCAGCTCAATGCTTTGTTGCGAGCGCGTCAGGCTCACAATTCGACGGTCGGCACATCGAAGGAGGGGCCACTACCTTCGTCGACCGGTGGTGTGGTTTCGCTTTCAGCCCTTTTTGTAAAGGCACTGGCGATTTCGCTTGCTCAGGTACCAGCGGCAAACGTGGTGTTGGCGGGGGACCGCCTCATCCGCCAGACGCATTGTGATATCGCATTTGCGCGCAGCAGTTTGGATGGTCGTGTGGATTTTCCAAGCCTTGTCGATGCGCACCTTAAAGCAGCGTGGGATATCACCCGCGAGCTCAACACATTAATGGCGGTCGAGGGTGATCCTGCATCTTCGTCCTTGGAAGCGCAATTGAAGGGTGTGAATGACCGCAAGCCGACCGCTGCCATTGCCAACCTCGGGCGCGGGGCCGTCTCAAGTTATCAGACGCCACTGTCGCCATCGCACGCAACCGTAATCGCCATACCGAGTGCAACACCCCGACTTGTGCCGCCTGTAGCTGCGGACCTCAACCAGGGGGCCTTGGCACCGGTTCAGGATTGGCACTCGGTTATGAACCTCGAAATCACGCTGGGATGTGACACGCGCATGATGAGTGGCGTCATTGCCGCCGATCTGCTTGAGACGTTCATTGCGCAGCTCGAACAACCGGAGCACTTGTTCGCCGAGAGACTGTTTTAAAGTCCAGACATGTCCAAAGCGCGCCGAATCACCTGAACTTGCACTGGCTCAGATATGAGGCCGTGTGCCTTGGAAATGCTCCAAAATTTATGTGGCCTACGGATCACGGTGCCCGGCTTTCCCCGCATTAATATCCATTTTGCAAGCGCTCAGACGGCCTTTGGAATGCCATGACTTGCACACGGCAAGCTGACGGTGCTTGAAGAAAAACACGCCGAACCTTGAAATTTGGGTTCAATCATAAGAACACGGGGCAAGACAATGATGAGAAAACTAACACAGATCTCCGCCTTGATCGCGAGCACAGCGATAATCGCTGGTTGTGCCGCCGATGGTGGATTGAACCTCACGACAGGGTCGCTTGGGACAGTCGGCCAGGGCGCTGCAACCCAGGACGTCGCTGCTGCTCCTGCCATTGATCCTGTATGCGTTGAGCTAACCACAAAAATCGATGCGTTGCGCAAGGAAGGCACGCCTGAGCGCCTCGCAAAGGTCGCGACTGGTAAGACCAGCTCTGCCACCGTCAAGCGCTCGGCACTTGCACGGATGACAGAGCTGGATGCTGCAAACCAACAATTCCAGGCTAAGTGTTCCAACATCGCCGCAGTCCCAAAACCGGTCGCGGCGACGACGACCCCAGCTGTGTCTGCGGCAACCGCACAAGCGGCAACGACGGCTGCTGCTACAGCCGCCGCACCTAAAACAGCTGCCAAAGTGAAAGCTGCCGCGACGACAGCAACGAATGCAGCTGCCAGGGCGCAACAGGCGGCTGCGGCTGCAAATGCTGCTGCAGCTCTGACAAATGCCGCGACTGCAAACTGAACTATGTCGCAGCTCAGCTCTTGATCACGTGGGCTGACTAGCGCAGTCGTCTGGGGCAGGGTGGCAACTCAGACCGTAAAAACGCAGGTTCGCCTGCTGCGAACAGGTCACACCACACGACCCAGCGCTTGCGCGTTGCAGCGCACTATGGTGTGACAGTTGAAAGTATAAGTGGCAGGAGAGCTGGCAGATGGTGCGGGACGCAATCGAGGTTGGTTGCAAAGTTGGAGTGGCGTTGGTGTTGGCAGGAACGCTGGCCGCGTGTGCGTCTGGCGGCGCTGCCAATGGCCCCTATGCCAAACCACTCGCATCGGGACAAAGCTGCGGTGCAATCCGCTCAGAGCTTCGGCGGCTGGATGCTCGTGGCGTGCCATCGAAGGTAGAGCGTTTGAATGCTGGGAAGTCGTTGTCAGCCAAGAATAGGAAGTTGGCGCAGCGGTATAACCAACTCCTCAACGATTATCTCGGTGCGCGTTGCCACGTCTGACGCATGGAGCCGGTCGGTAGGTCAGCCTGTTGTGTAGATTGGATTTGAGTTGTTCCTTGGGCGGCACCCTTGGTCTGGCGTAGCAGTTCGCTGCTGCTAACTTTTGCTACTGGAGTGTGAGACTATGGATGCCAAAACCCGTGCCATCGTCGTCTTCTTGGTTATCGGTTTGGTTGCAGGCTTTCTTGCCTCAATTGTTGTCGGAGGCGGCGGCCTGCTGCGCTACTTGCTGACCGGCGTCATTGGCGCGTTTGTCGGCGGATATCTTTTGGGGGCACTCAACATCAACCTTGGCATCAAGAACGCGCTGGTCTCGCAGATTGTGACATCGACGATTGGTGCCATTGTTGTTGTGCTTATCGCCCGTCTGCTTGTTTGATCCGCAACCTGACCTAGCACAAGTTCCGGAGGTCTTGCCTCATGCTTGCTGAACTTCTCCCACCTGAATACCAGCCGTATCTGCCGTGGATCATTATGGCTATCAATGGGCTCATTGCGGGCTGGTTGGCTGGGTTATTGTTGGGCGGTGGCGGTCTCATCCGCAATCTGTTCGTCGGTGTTATCGGGGCGTTCATAGGCTTTGGACTTGTTCAAGCCGGGCTGCTGAACCTGCCGTTTGACCTCGGTGTTTGGGGTAACCAAATCGCTGTTTCGACAATTGGGGCGGTGCTGGTCGTCATCCTGGCGCGGATTATCGCGCGCTAGCTGTCCTCACATCGAATGGCTGGGTTGCAATCAGCTCCCTGACTGAGCATGTCTTGTTACTGGATATTCAGGCTCGCGTGCCGGCATTCGCTGGTGCTTAGCGACGTGGTCCCAGTGATAGAGCAGAGTGATGGTCACAGTCATTGATAAGACGCCGGGGATGGCAGCAAAAGTTGGCCAGAACCGCGATGTACGGCACCCGGAAAAGGCCCACCGACCCGATACGCCGGTGTTGAAAAAGCCGGACTGGATCCGGGTAAAGGCGCCTTCATCACCGGTCTACAAAGAAACACGCAACATCATTGAGACGCACAAGCTAACGACCGTGTGCGAAGAAGCGGGTTGTCCAAACCTTGGTGAGTGCTGGTCGAAACGGCACGCAACCATGATGATCATGGGCGATACCTGCACCAGGGCGTGCGCGTTTTGCAATGTCCGGACGGGTCGGCCCGATGCGCTTGATGCCAGCGAACCTGCTCGCGTCGCCGATGGTGTTGCCAAACTTGGCTTGAACCACGTCGTCATTACCTCGGTTGATCGCGACGACCTTGACGATGGTGGCGCTCAGCACTTTGCGCAGGTTATTGAGGCAATCCGTGTTCAGTCTCCGGGCACGACGATTGAAATTCTGACGCCTGATTTCTTGCGCAAAGACGGCGCGCTTGAGGTTGTCGTCGCGGCCAAACCGGATGTGTTCAATCACAACCTTGAGACGGTTCCAGGCCTTTATCTGAATATCCGACCAGGTGCCCGGTACTTCCACTCCTTGCGCTTGCTCCAGAGGGTCAAGGAACTGGACCCATCCATGTTTACCAAGTCCGGCATCATGGTGGGGCTGGGTGAACGGCGCGATGAGGTGTTGCAGTTGATGGACGATCTGCGTTCAGCGGATGTCGATTTTCTGACGATTGGGCAGTACCTGCAACCTACCCGCAAGCATGCCGAAGTGAAGCGGTTTGTGTCGCCGGATGAGTTCAGTGGCTATGAGAAGACAGCCTATTCGAAGGGCTTCTTGCTAGTGTCGGCCAGTCCACTCACAAGGTCCAGCCATCATGCTGGTGAAGACTTTGAGCGACTGAGGAACGCCCGCGAGGCTGAACTGGCCAAGATTTGAAGACGCTAGATCGCGCAGCTTGTTCGATGCTCAAAAAAGGAGCGGACAGCCTGTCTCAGCGACCAACTGCGCCTTAGTCTTTCGGGCGGCTCGTATCATATCCTAGTGTGGTATAGTTCTTGACGCTTCCTCCTCGTTACGACCGTGATGTGCCCATGCCCAGTTACAGCACTCGCCGCAAAATGCGGTTTTCACCGGAACAGATGTATGACCTCGTCGCTGACGTGCAGTCGTATCCTGAATTCTTACCACTGTGCGAAAGCCTGCACGTTACGTCTCGGAAAACGGAAGAGAATCGAACGGTTCTCGTCGCAACGATGGGTATCGGGTATAAGGCCATCCGCGAACGGTTCACGACGCGCGTGACGCTGTTTGAGGGCCAGAACAAAATCCTGGTTGAATACCTCGATGGCCCATTCCGGCATCTTGAAAATCGCTGGCGGTTTCTCCCTGCGGCCGGAGGCTGCGAGGTGGACTTCTTTATCACTTATGAGTTTCGCTCGCGCATGCTCGGCCTCTTGATGGGGACCATGTTTGACAAAGCGTTTCGGAAATTCGCGGATGCGTTTGAGGCTCGTGCCAAGCTTATCTACGGACGGCGCGAAACAGGCGCCAAACCCATCGGTGGACCGGCCCAAGTCTGAGATGTGTTGTTGTCGGCTAGCTGGCGGCGAACCGGGTTGTTGAACGGTCCGCACCGACGCGCGTCACAGGCGGATTTTCATTTGCGATAGCGCGGCAATGACTGTTAGCCGCCGGATTGTATCGCGTGTTTCATCTCCAAATTCGTGCTGTTCAACGATGACCTCTTCGCTGGTCGCGGTTGCAATGTAGACAAGACCCACCGGCTTTTCGTCTGTTCCTCCACCCGGTCCGGCAACCCCTGTCACGGCGACGGCCAACTGGGCGTTGGAGCGAGCAAGGCAGCCTGAAGCCATTTGCTCAGCTACGGAACTGCTCACGGCACCTAGATTGTCGATGTCTTTTGGGCTGACGCCTAGTAAATTCACTTTGGCAGCGTTCGAATACGTGATGAAGCCGCGATCGACGACATCCGATGAACCTGGAATGGCCGTCAGCACTGCTGCGATCAGTCCACCCGTACAACTCTCAGCCGTTGCGATTTTGACGCCTTTGGCGCGACAGGATTGCAAAAAGGCTTCGGCTTTCTGGATCAATTCAGGATCAAACACGATGAGAGGCTCCAAATACAAAAACGGCCCGCACTGCGAGCCGTTCTAAGTCAATCTGAGAGAGATAACAGCCGTCCAACTGGATTAGGCAACAACCAGCTTTTCAGCATTGCCGAGCAAGCCATCCAGTGTCTCTCTGCTGTCCACACCCATGACCTGAGTGGCGCGGGTCTGGGCATCTTGCCAAATCGGATAAGCATGGCGGAGTGTCGCCTGACCTTTAGGTGTCAGATGGAGACCGCGACCGCGACGGCCGGCAGGTGGGTCCATGATGATCATTTCAAGCGCCAACAACCGTTTCAGGTTGCGTGAAAGCGTCGATTTTTCAATGTCGAGAACCTGACCGATCTCGACAGCGGTAATGCCATCTCGTGAGGCCAGTTGAGCCAGCAGCGTGTATTGGCTGGCTGTGATGCCAAGTGGGCGCATCGCATCGTCATAGACGCGCGTGATGATGCGCGACAACTGTCGGACCCGTGTGGCTAAACACGTGTTCGATGTGTTCTCTGCTATGTCCGACATCGGTGCGGACGTCTCCGGTACTTTCTCCACGCTTTGTGCCATAATGTTCATCGAATTTTCCTCGCGCCGGGTCGTGGTCATACAACCGCATGCAACAACTAGCTGCGATTCTTTGAGTCGGGTCAACGCGGTGATACCAGTTCACAGATGCCATCGTTAAACGGGCAACGCGATCGAAGCGGTTGCCATTGCGGCGATGCCTTCTCGGCGTCCAGGAAAGCCAAGGCCCTCTGTTGTTGTCGCTTTGACAGCCACACGTGAGACGTCGATCGACAGAATTTCCGACAAGCGCTGTCGCATCTGATCACGAAGCGGGCCAATTTTCGGCTCCTCGCACAGCAACGTCACATCGACATTAATGACCCGACCTTGTCGTGCACGGACCCGATCAGCAGCAAAGATCAGGAATTGATCTGACGCCGCTCCTTTCCACTTGGGATCTGACGGCGGAAAGTGTGCTCCGATGTCTCCATCCGCGAGTGCGCCGAAAATCGCATCCGTTAGGGCATGAAGCGCGACGTCTGCATCGGAATGGCCCAGGAGCGTTTGAGTATGAGGGATCTCAATGCCACAGAGCCAAAGGCTGCTGCCAGGTCCAAACTTATGAACATCGAAGCCAGTTCCCGTGCGCGTCTCCATCCCGGTATTCAGCCTTTCGTTGGCGAGTTTCATGTCTTCGCTCGTGGTCAGTTTGACGTTCTCCGCACCACCTAGAACCACGTGTATGTCGTGCCCGGCCCGCTCAGCAACGGCCGCATCATCGGTGAAGTCTGTTTTGCCCGATGACGCAGCGTTCCTATGGGCCGACAGAATGTCGTCAAACATGAAACCTTGCGGTGTCTGTGCTCGCCAGAGATTGGCCCTTGTGATTGTGTCTGAGATCACGCCATTGGCATTGGCGCGTTTAAGCGTATCAACAACCGGCAAGGCTGCTATGGCGCCGTACCCTGGCCGGATAGCTGCAATCACCCTGGATATCGCGTCGGCATCGATAAAGGGCCGCGCGCCATCATGGATCAGTACGATATTGGGTGCGGGCTTAGTGTTCGCCAAAGCTTCGAGGCCCGCATGGACCGATGATTGTCGGGTAGGACCACCGAAGACGCCGTCCATACACTTCTTCAATTTAGCGCTGGGTAGTTCGTCGAGTTCGTTCAGCGTTTCTTGCAGTAAGTCACCGTCGTCAGCGTGAATAACCGGTGTCACCGAGCTGATTTCGGGATGGAGGAGGAAAGTGCGAAGCGTCCGTGACAAAACGCGCTTCCCACCGATCGTGGCATATTGTTTGGGGCAACTATCGAATGTCTGAGCGCGTGAACCTCGGCCTGCAGCAACAACCAGTACAGCAATTCTTGTCACGCAAGCCTCTTGGGGTCGCTGGTTAAAGAGTAAGGGTCGCAGGGTGCTTAGGCAAAACCGTCCGCCGCGTATCTAACATGAAGGAAACGGTTTGCGACTGGGCTTGTGTCGCAGTCTTGGCATACCGAATGATTGGTTACTGGCCGTCTTGCCACCATTTGCCCACTTCATTTGTACACATGAGCCCCCTCCAACGCTTGCAAAGGCGATGGAACACGCTTAGCCTGCTTAATCATGAGGCACTTTTCTTCGTCGCCCAAAAGATGGGCAGAGCATGAAGATTAAGAAGATATGACAAGCAGCATTCGGGGTCGTGATCTGCAGATTGCGGGCATTCCTGTGAAGAACCCAGTCGTCCTTGCACCGATGTCTGGCGTGACAGATCTGCCTTTCCGCAGATTAGCACTCCAGTTCGGCGCAGGTGCGGCAGTGTCTGAGATGGTGGCCAGTAAAGAGCTGGTCGCCCAGCGCCCGCATGTCTTGCGTCGGCTGGATAATCCGGCTGATGAGCCGCTGTCGCGGGGGCCGAACATCGTGCAACTGGCCGGTGCGGAATCGCACTGGATGAGCGAAGGTGCAAGGCTTGCGACGGACCTTGGTGCTGAGGTCATTGATATCAATATGGGCTGTCCGGCTCGAGAGGTGACGGGCAAGCAATCCGGGAGCGCGCTGATGCGCGATCTCGATCATGCGTGCGCGCTGATCCATGCGGTCCGAAAAGCTGTTCGCGTCCCGGTCACACTCAAGATGCGGCTCGGGTGGGATCACCGGACACGTAATGCCTCAGAACTGGCACGACGTGCGGAGGACCTGGGTGTCGATATGGTGACGGTGCATGGACGGACACGGTGCCAGTTTTTCAAAGACACAGCCAACTGGGTTCACATCGCAGACGTCAAATCAGCGGTTTCCATTCCAGTCATTGCAAATGGTGACATCAACACACCGGCGGATGCATTGAGGGCACTTCGCGACAGCGGAGCTGATGGTGTGATGATTGGCCGTGGCGCCTATGGCGCACCCTGGGTGCCCGGACGCATCGCCAAGACGCTTGAAACGGGACGTGATCCCGGCGACCCGTCCCTGGATGTTCAAGAGGAAACTGTACGGCAGCATGTCGATGCGATGCTCAACCACTATGGACCGTTCCTAGGGTTGCGAAACGCACGGAAGCATATCGGCTGGTACCTGGAACGCGCAGGCTGCCAGGGTGCTGCACTGAAAGGTTGGCGCCGCAGACTATGCACTTCGGTTGAGCCTACAGAGGTGCACGACGGATTGGCTTCGTTTTATGAGATGATGCGGAACGCGCCGGTTGCTGCACCAGAGGAGTGCGCGGCATGACCACCGTCAAAAAGGCGCGGACGCGGCGGAAGTCGGCAAGCCAAAAAGCCACGGTAGAGACGACAGTGCCAACGCGGCGTTCAAAGTCTGCTAAAGGGACGGCTGCTTTAGGACCGGACACTTTGTCGGCGGAAGCAAGCTCAATGCTTGCCGAAATCTCTCCGTCAAACGGGGTCCGCAACGGACGGGCGCGGCACCCTAAAGCGATCGACCATGAGGCACTGTTGAATGCGCTTCCCCATCCCGTTGTTGTCCTGAAGCCAGAGAACAATATAGAGTATGCGAATGGTGCAGCTGAGCAGTTCTTTTCAACGAGCCTCGCTGTTATGCAGCGAAAAGGCTTGCAGGATTTCGTCGCCTTTGGCTGCCCACTAATTTCCCTGTTGTCCCAGGTGCGCGAGCGATCGTGTACGGTGAATGAGTATGGTGTCGAGATCTCTTCGCCAAAGTTTACGCATCCAAAATTGGTGGACGTTTACGCAGGTCCATTTGTGGAGGAACCGGACAAAGTCGTCTTGATGCTGCAGCAGCGTGACATGGCGCACATGATCGAGCGACAACTCACACACCGAGCGGCAGCCCGTTCGGTCTCGGGAATGGCCGGTATACTGGCTCACGAGATTAAGAACCCGCTGTCGGGCATCCGAGGAGCAGCCCAGCTGTTGGAACAAAACCTGCCGGATGCTGACCGATCGCTTACCCAGTTGATCTGCGCGGAAACCGACCGCATTCGCGATCTTGTTGATGATCTGGAAGTGTTTGGCGACGAGCGTCCGATCCCCAAAACGCCTGTCAACGTTCATGATGTGCTTGATCATGTTGGCGCTCTGGCGCGCTCCGGTTTTGGCAAGCAGGTTCGTTTCGTGATGGACTACGATCCGTCGCTCCCGGCGGTCATGGGCAGCCGAGATCAACTGATCCAGGCGTTCCTAAACTTGGTCAAAAACGCGGTCGAGGCCATTCCTGCTGATGGTGACAATGGTCGCGTGGTCATTACGACTGGTTTTCGACCGGGTCTGCGCCTTTCACTCCCTGGTGCGGAAAGCCGCGTGTCGCTGCCGCTCATGATCCAAATAGAAGACAACGGAACGGGTGTGCCCGACCACCTGAGGCAGCACCTGTTCGATGCATTCGTAACAACGAAGCCGAGTGGGTCAGGGCTTGGGCTCGCGCTGGTTGCCAAAATCATTGGTGACCATGGCGGGCTTGTCGAATTCGATAGCGAAGCTAGCCGGACAATCTTTCGGGTGCTTCTACCACTCCAGGATCTAAGCGGACTGCGGACGATACCTACAAAATGATGGCATGCATGGCGCAACGCGCGCGGAGAGATTAATGGCTCGAGGCACAATCCTAATCGCTGACGATGACACAGCGATCAGAACGGTATTGAACCAAGCGTTGGCGCGTGCTGGCTATGCGCCGCGCGCAACGGGCAATGCGGCTACGCTCTGGCGCTGGGTCACCCAGGGCGAGGGCGATGCGATTATCACTGATGTCGTGATGCCCGATGAAAATGCGTTTGATCTCATCCCACGCATCCAAAAATTACGGCCTGATCTACCAATTATCGTGATGAGTGCGCAGAACACATTGATGACCGCGCTGACGGCGGCTGAAAAGGGCGCGTTTGAGTATCTTCCCAAACCGTTTGATCTGAATGAAGTGGTTGCCGTTGTTGGCCGTGCTTTGTCCGATCCAGGTCGCAAAACCACTCGGGCTGTCGGGACAGAGCCTGATGGTGAGGAGCTGCCGCTCATTGGGCGCTCTGCTGCGATGCAGGAGATATACCGGGTCTTGGCCCGGCTCACGCAAACCGATCTGACGGTGATGATCAATGGTGAAAGCGGGACGGGCAAAGAACTCGTTGCTCGTGTCCTCCACGATTATGGCAAACGACGTCATGGCCCGTTCGTCGCGTTGAACATGGCGGCGATCCCGCGCGAATTGATTGAAAGTGAGTTGTTTGGTCACGAGAAGGGCGCTTTCACCGGTGCTCAGACGCGCACGCAGGGCCGGTTTGAACAGGCAGAAGGCGGAACGCTGTTTCTTGACGAGATCGGTGACATGCCGCTTGAGGCGCAGACACGTCTGTTACGTGTTCTACAACAGGGCGAATACACGACGGTGGGTGGGCGCACGCCGATCAAGACGAACGTCCGCATCATCGCGGCGACGCACCGTGATCTCCGGTTCCAGATCGAACAGGGGCTGTTTCGCGAGGACCTCTATTACCGTTTGAACGTTGTGCCACTCCGCATTCCGCCATTGCGAGAGCGACTGGAAGACATCGGCGATCTTGTGCGTCACTTCCTGCGAGTGGCGGCACGCGAAGGCATGGGTGAGCGCACAATCGAAATGAGTGCGAT
>JBCBRD010000086.1:10601-12890 GCA_039819885.1 Pseudomonadota bacterium | reverse complement strand
TGAAACAGCATTCTGCAACAGCTTGACCAACAACAAGGACGGTTTCACGTCTCTTCTCGCGGTCATCGCACCAAACCTGCCTTGTAAGCCAAACACTTTGATGTTCAACAAAGTGACCATCAAAGACGCCCGTCAGGCTGTCCAGATGTTTGGCCCAGCACAGCACGGTGTTGCTAAAGCCGTTCAGGATGCCGTTGCAGAAGGCACGATCCCAGCTGACGAAGCTGATGACCTGTTCATCTGTGTTGGTGTCTTCATCCACTGGGATGCTGCTGACGATGCCAAGATCCAGGATTACAACTACCGCGCTACGAAAGAATCCATCGAACGCGCAGTTGCTGGCAAACCAACAGCAGCAGAAGTGACGGCTCAGAAAGACTCTGCAGACCACCCATTCGCTGCCAAGTCCTGAAGCGGAAACCATCCAGAGCAGACCGGGTCGAACGACACCGCTCAAACGACAACGACAAGCACTGCGAGCGTATCCGACCCTTCTACCCCCGCAATGTCGGGGGGCCTGCTTCAGCGATTGGGACGAATCCTTTCAGGCCGATGGGGCAAGTGAACTGATCCTCATGATCGGTTCTCGCAGCCAAGCAAAAAAGACGGCGATCCTTTTTGGGGTCGCCGTTTTTCTATTCCGATGACCCAACCAAGCTCTGCCACACAGCTTTGGAAACCCGACCATCGTGCAAAACGCTGGCAACAAGCGCGCCACAACCCATGACCTCGAGGCGCAACAGATCGTCATCGTTCCGCACCCCACCGGCCGCTAAAACCGTTCGCGCCCCTGACACCGATTTGATGCATTTCAGCCGAGACCAATCAGGTCCTTCGCTTGTACCGATGCGATCAAGCGACATCGCAATCACCACCGATGGCCAGAGCATCACATCCTCAAAAATGTCATTTGGTCCCAATCGAACCGCGCCACGCTGATCAAGCGATAGTGCGCAACCTTGCGGCAAAGCACTGTTGATCCGCGCAACTTCAACAGCATCCAAAAGCGTCTCCGAGCCGATGACAGGTTGCATCAGCGGACGCTCCTTAAAAAAGGAAATGTCATCCAGGCAACATGAGCCATTGTCGACAAGCAGGCTCACGCCGGGCAACACGGTGCCGATAAGATCCAAGACGTCATAGGCCTTCGCACCACCAGCAATCGCATCGAGATCCGCGATGTATAGAGCCCCAAAACCCGGATAAGTACGCCAATACCCCTCCGCAATCGCGACAGGGTCGCTCGTTCCCACCGCCAATGGCGTCTCAAGCGGTTGGTAGCCATCCCGCTGCCCCGCAACCGCACGCACAGCAACACCACCCTTAACGTCAATGACCGGAACGATCAGCACACTGGTTCCTCTCTGCCGCACGAGCCTATATCTAGTTCACCAAACCGCACCATGGAAATGGACACGCTTACTCAATGACCAAGATCCTCGGCCTCGACGTTGGTGGCGCACATCTCAAAGCCGCAGTCCTGCACGACGGTCGGTTGACGAATACACGCCAAGTTGTCTGCCCGCTCTGGCAGGGCGCAGACAAACTCGATACAGCACTGTTAGCCATCGCGGACCTCATTGCCGACGCGGACGTGATCGCAGCCACCATGACAGCCGAGCTCTCCGACCTGTTCGAAAACCGGCAATCGGGCGTTCTTTGGATCGTCGACCGTCTCGCCATAGAATTTCCAGCTCACAACATCCGCTATTGGTCAGCAGACGGCATTTTCCTTTCAGCGGACAAAGCCAAGCAGGACCCGGACGCCATTGCGTCCATGAACTACCTCGCCACCGCCCATTTCGCGGCCAAACACACCGCAAACAGCATTCTCATCGACATGGGCACGACCACAACGGACATCATTCCGGTCCTAGATGGAAAACCCGAGCCGCTTGGCAAAACCGACGCGGAACGACTGGCAAACAGCGAGTTGGTCTACACCGGCCTGACGAGAACCGCCGTCATGGCCGTGACCGACGAGATCCCATTTCAAGGCCAACGTGTTCCCATCTGCCGTGAGGTCTTCGCTACCATGGCCGACGTGCAACGCGTTCTCGGCACATTGCCAGATAGTATCGACGAGCAGGCTACAGCTGATGGGCGAGGAAGGAGCATCGAAGAGAGCACAGCACGACTGGCCCGCATGTTGGGTCGAGACGCTGCCGATGCGGCACAACAAGATTGGGGCGTTGCTGCGCGTTATCTGGCCCGCCGTCAGATGCAACCCATCTCGCACGCCGTTGCAATCATCTTGTCACGACACCCCAAGTTGTATGACGCGCCAGT
>JBCBRD010000086.1:0-10501 GCA_039819885.1 Pseudomonadota bacterium | reverse complement strand
GTAGCGACAGGCTGCGCCCATGAGCATCTCTTCGCATTTGCAGCAAACGAAGGGTTTGACCCGGTTGCGTTCCACACACTCCTAGACGCCCCAAAACCTGAACCGCTCGCCATCAACACGTCCGCGACCGCAGTTTCCGTAGCGGCCCTGGCAAGCACGCCAAACTCCGACAACGACGTCTAATTGCTCAATTTCTCGACCGGAGTGATCGTTAACGTCATCGCCGTGATCTTTGGCGACAGACCACTGACATCAACGACAAGATCCTCATCGAGCTTGATCTGACGGGTGTCATTGCCCGTCGTCAGATACTCACGAATGCTGCTTTCAACACGGACGCCCTTGCCGTCAAGCTTGGCAACAGAGCGTGTCCGGGCAAAGCGATACCGCTCAGACTTATCAAACGTCGCCTCCCAAAGCCCTCGCAATTGCCCTTTATCCATGGTCTGGAAACCTGATTGTTCCGGCAGTTTCACCAGGATCTTCGCATCCGCCAAAATCGGGTCCATCATCAGATCGAGATCGCGCTCATTCGTCGCCGAATCCAACAGCCCAAGCAAAGCACGAATCTTTGCAGCCTCCGGGGAGGTCCGATCAAGCGCGGTGTCACTCTCCGGTGTCGCCTTCGCCAAAACGGCACGAGCCTCGGCTTCTCCCTTGTCGGCTGCGCGCTGGAACCAGTACATGGCATCATCCAATTTGCCATCTGCCTGCAAGGATTTGGCGAGCCTGAGTTGGGCTTGTGAGGAGCCCGCTTCCGCCGCTTGCCGGAGGTAGATCACGGCCTTGGCGTCATCCACCTCAGTTCCAAGACCCGATGAATAGGCTTGGGCAACATTGAAAAGGCACTGCGGATCGCCCTGATCGCCGCCCTTTTTGTACCACGCAAGCGCCTTGACCAAATCCTTCGGCACGCCTTTGCCAGCCTGATACATGTTCGCAAGGTTCAAGATCCCTTGCGCATTGCCCTTCTCCGCCAGAGCCTTCCAACGCGTAAAGGCTTCCTCATACATGCCCATCTTGTAGACCGCGTAGGCCTTGAGATTATCGACCATCTCGGTGCGGATTCGATTCTGCTCGGTGTCCGCTTTGGCTATGGCCGCGGGCCATACAACGGGCACCAGCAAAATCCCAAGCGCCAGTAGCGCAAAGTACCGAACAACACGCATATCAGATGATCCTCCTCAACTAAGCGGACTTTGACAAGTCTCCATTGGCGCTAGCCTGAGACCGCCAAGCATCCCACTTCTCCATCAACCAACCCCAGGCTTCAAGTTCGCGGGGACCGGCTGTCTTTGAGATCGCGATTTCGAGATAAGCCAATTCGGTTTCGACCTTTTCTGCCGGCAACAAATGAAGTCGTGACGTCAGCACGGCCGCTTCAATCACCGCTGCCTGGGCACGATTGAAACCACCCCAGGGTCGGTGGCTCTCCTGATGGATAACGCGGCACGAAAAACGGGGACGCTGCGCATCCTCTGTCACGGTATCGACCTTCAGCTCCCAGTGAACGATGGCCTGTTCCAACACGGCCCCATCGACTCTTTCAGCCCGCTTAATCTTGAACTTCTTGCGCCCCGTCAAACAACCCGCAAACACCCGAACGTCATCAGTGTGATTAGCGACAGCCACAGGGTTTTCGCGCAGATTATCAAGCGTTTTCGATGGCGCGAACGGTGCAATAATCCAGTTGTCACCCTCGGCGATCAATCCAAGGGGCGCGATGTGTACATCGCCAGCAAGCGACCGCGTCGTCACGATCGTTTCAGCTATCAGTGGCATCGGTTTCCTCCGTCACAGCAATAGGCGCGATACTTTGTTGATCAGCATCTTCAACCTTTTGCGTATCATTTTTCTTGGCGAGATTGGCCCGCTTTTCCTTACGCACTTTCAGTGTCGCGCCTCCTGATTTTTGCCGGGCCAGGTCTTCGGTCTCAGCATCAGCGCTCACGCCCCACTCAAGTGGGTTGTCCTGAGCGTATCGCTTTCCAAGCTTCCATGCCAACTCAGCCTTGGCCAGCTCGTATCCCAGATAGAAAGCGTGTCCACCATCATCATCAACATCAAGTTTCGGGAACAGCGCATAAGGGTTTTGCGCAACCTCGTGCATCGCCCGATTGTAAATGTGAACACCGGCTTCCGTCACCTCGATCCGATAATTCATATCCCGGATCGCCTCAGCCATCTCATCCACCTCTGCAGCGGTGTAAGGAAACGGCCGAAAATCATGCAGTGACAAGAGACCACCACCATAGCCCTTGGGTAAACTCTGATCTGCCTTTGAGCGGTACATCACCCGACGTGCCGCATCATGTTCCTGGACCGTCCGCCGCGTATGCGGTGAAACCTGCACAATCAGAACGTTGCCGATATCGAGTTCCGAGCAAACACCCATCAACAAGGCGGTTAGGCCTTGGCTATCAGCATCCGTCAGTTCGGTGAGGTTCCCCGTCCCCATGAGGATTTCTGTGCCAGGTCGCAATCGACGCAACTCAGCGTAACGTTCTAAAGACGTTGTAAAGCCGAAGTGGATTGGGTCCAAAATAGGATCGGCAATGTGCCTGATCCCAAGCGCTTCTGCTCGATCAATTGCCCGCAAAAGCGACGCCAGATCTCCATGCGGTTTCGGCACCAAAATCGGAACGCAGTTTGTTCCTTGCACCAAATGCAGCGTCGTCTCATCGAGGCTTAAAACATGATCAGCGCCGCACCGAATTGCGCGCTCTAATTCAGCAACATCTCCTGAATCAACGCTGACCTTCAAACCCTCAGCTTGCAGCGCTTGAACAGCCTCTTCCAAATGATCAAACTGCGCTTCTGGCTGACAACCAACATCGATGACATCGGCCCCGGCTGCGGCGTGCTCCAACCCTCGCTCAACGATCTCCGCAACCGACAGCATCGGCGCTTCAACGATTTCAGCAAATATCCGCACGTCGTATTTGGACAGATCAGGCGGTGTGCCACCTTTCCCCAAATACTCGGGCAGATCGATCATCTCATCGGGCCCGCGCACAAACGGAACGCCATAGTGTGCGCCAAGCGATTGCAAATCCATTCGTGATCGACCAGGCACGACCACCCGCGCAACATCGCCATTAAGAACAAATCGCTTCTTGACGATTTTCTCAGTCATCAAAGCGGCAACTTTGACACCGACATTGACGACATCAAATGAGGCATCTTCCAACCCGATCTCACGCAGGGTTTCGCCCAGCCGCCTGGCAGCCAGGTGCCCCGTCAAAAAGATCTGCTTATCAGCCATAAAGGGTCGTCATACCGTTTCCAGCGCCGCCATCCGCGCGCGGACCGCAGCCTCAAGTTCAGCGACACTCTCCACCACGGTCGTAGCCTCAAAGTCCTTGAGCCTATTCGTATTCTCAAGATCGATCCGGCGAGGATAGACCTTGACCATGCCCTTCGGGGCTTCGGTGTCCAACTCAGGTGCATTATCGCACGCAAACACGATGGTCGGCACGCGTGTCTTGCCCGCTTGCGCGAAAACATTGGTCGCAAGGTTATCAGAGATGCCGGCCACGCACTTCGCCACTGTGTTGGACGTTGCGGGCGCGACCACCAGTGTATGGTAAACGCCGTAGTAGAACGCCCCCACCGGCGCAGCACTCGCAGTCGTATCCTTGAAAATGCGCGTACCCTCTGGAAGATCAAACTCCTGTTTGTACATGCGAATGACTTCCGCCGCCGCCTTAGAGACAAACACGTCGAGGTTCGGCACCTCGCGCATCAACGCAAGGCTTTCCTTGAAGAAATGCCCCGAGCCGGTGAGCGCCCAACCAAAACGCGGCTTTGGAACCTTTTCGTCATCCATGCTCAAAACGTCTTGTCCTTTGTTTCAGAGAGAGCGTTCACTGACACCGCCCACGTCCAGGAGCAAACACCGCAACGCCGTTTCGTCATTCGGCCCAAAACATTGCACATCCACCGCTTCACCGTCCAAGACGTCAACACAAACAGGGTCGAGAACACCATCATCGCGCAAGGATGCAAGTGACGCTTCAGCAGGAATAGCGCACGTCTTCACATACGTCAGCATTGGAGCCTCAAGCCGCACAGCCAGCCACGCAGCGATGGCATCCGACGTTGCCGACCAGGACCGTGGCAATCCCTCGCCATCACATTCGCCGAGAAAACCTCCAGCCATTGCAACGGCCTGAACGCCATCTCCGAAGGCCTCGCTCAATCGAGCCGTATCACTAACGGGAGCAAGCTGAGGCTGCATCCCGTGAAGCAGCAATCCCATCTGATGCGTCGCCAGAACCGCCATATCATGGGCGGTCGCATCGCTAAAACCGTACTGTCCCTGAGTGGTCCGCACCGCATCCGCGAACACACCACCGCCCGGCACCACAAGAACCCGCATCGGACTGTCTGCGATCATCTTCAAGACCCGTGCAAGTCGCTGCCGATCCGGCAGCAAACTCCCACCTAGTTTGACGACAATATCAGGTCGCATAACGCGCTCAATAATCAGAAACTCTCGATCCTGGAGACCTTGCGGAGCTTCAACTACGACCGGAAGTCATCTGCACTAAGCGCGCTGCGTGGTCGGACGATTTCCACACCGACAGCAGCAGGTCCCCGCTCGAGTTTGTCGATCCGGATCCGAACCGACAAAATGCGCTTGTCTGACAAAATCTTCTCAGCCACACGCTCCGCAATCGTCTCAACCAGATTGATCCGGCCTGATGCGAGCACATCAGTTACGGCGTTCGAGAGATCATCGTAGGACGGCACTTCAGCGATTTCGTCATGCTGACTTTGCACGTGCGGGGCAACACAGGCTTCGATGGTGAAACCCACCTTTTGTGTGACACCGAATTCCTCGGGGTAAACACCGAGTTCACAGTCGACAATCATGTCACGCACAAAGATGCGGTCAAAAATGGAATCGGTGTCGCGCGGTTGCTGCAACAGCCGCCCGGCCAAAATGCTCATGTCAGTCACGGGATCGTCCTCGCCTGCCCGCGCGTTTTAAAAAGCTTCGGCGTAGCGCGGCGTCGCCTAAGGCCTTGGCATCAACACTTTAGTTGAGAACGCGGCGTAGCGCTTTGATGGCCCCGGCGTCAAGACCAAGCTGTCGATTAGATTGACAACACAACCCGCCACGGAAGCCCAAAATGTCAGCACCCCAGCCTTTCATGCGAACTGCGGCATCCAGGTCAAGCCCGCCAGCAAGTCCAGCGACGACCCCGCAAGCGTGTGCTCTGCCGATGAACACCTGCGCCTCAACTTCGCTAAAGTGGGCCCCAATCCCCCCGGCTCTCTTCCCAGCCGTATCGATCATAACACCCGAAAAACCTGCCTTGGCACACTGGTCCACCCAGTCCAGTTCAAATCCAAGATCAGCAAAGAATACAGCAACGAGGCCCTGTCCCGTCTGCAATGCTCCAGAACCACCCACCTGCTGGATCACAAACGGAACATCAACACCCGGTTGAAATCCAACCTTCACGATCTCAACGCCAGTCGCCGCAACCGGCTCCATGGCCGCAATCACTTCTGATGCAACAGGGCTGCAGTCGCCAATGGTTGCACTGACGAGAACGCGACGGTCGACAACATCACGAACCGCAGCAATGACCTTCGGTTCAAGCGCACCAAGCGCACCTCGTGAAGGGTCCTTACAATCAATGAGATCTGCACCGCACGAGAGGGCCAGTGCCGCTTCGTCCGTAGACCGCACGCTAGCCAGCATCAGCGGACACATGCCCGGCGAACGTGATAATCCGAACGATCTAACATCGCTGGGGTTGAGCGTGGACGCGGTCAACTAGCAAACAGCTCTGCTTGCGCCCGATGAACCGCCTCCCTGTCGCCCCGCTCCGTTCGCGACAATGCAACCTCCTGATCAGAGATCACCGTCGCTGGTTGGCCGCCGACTCGGATCAACCGTGTTCCAAGCATCACGGCTTCACCGCGATCATGGGTTACGAACAAGACTGTCGTCGGCCGCTTGTCCCACAGCGCCATCAACACATCTCTCAGCGCCCGCGCCGTTGGGTCGTCCAAAGAGACAAACGGTTCGTCCATCAACAAGATGTCCGGCTCAACGATAAACGCACGGGCCAAAGCTGCCCTGCGCTGCATACCCAACGACAGTCGTTCAGGGTACTGCGACTCCTGACCCGTTAGCCCGACCGCCTGAAGCAAGTCATCGATCTTCGCCGCCTTGGATGGGTCATCATCCGGCATCACCAACTCAATATTCTGCCGTACCGTCCGCCAAGGTAGCAACCGCGGGGTTTGAAACATGAACGACAACCGCGGACTGGGGGCTCCAAACACCACCTCCCCGTCATAGTCATCATCAAGTCCGGCTACGATGTTCAAAAGCGTCGACTTCCCGCACCCAGACGGACCAGTCAAAACAACGAATGACCCCGGGTCAATGCTCAGATCGACATGGGTCAACACCGGCAAGGCAGGTCGATCCGCCACCGCGGGAAACTGCTTCGCATCAACCCGAACACGCAAGGGGGCACTTACCGCCGCCATCTGTTCGCCCTCCGGTCCAGGGGTTGAAGAATAGCCAACTCAATGAGTTGGACGACAATGATGAATGCCACTGCATAGGCAAGGATCATGGGAACATCGAACAGTTGGAAAGCGACATGCAGTTGGTGGCCAACACCATCTGAACGCCCTAACAGTTCAACCACGAGAACGATTTTCCAAACAAGCGCCAGACCACCTCGAGCGGCCGCGGCAAAGAACGGCGCCATCTGTGGCAGCGTCACGTTTAAGAGGGTCTTCTTCCATCCGAAGTTATAGACGTCCGCCATCTCTTGGAGATCGCGCGACAACGACCGTGCGCCCTCTCGGACAGTGACAGCCACATTCGGGATCTTGTTCACGGTCACCGCCAGAATGGCAGCGACTTCCGTCAGCCCGAACCAGACATAACAGAGGATGATTGTCACAAGCGCTGGCAGATTGAGAAAGAAAATCAACCATGTATCAAAAAACTGGTCAGCCTGTTTGACGCGCCCGAGCGCCAATCCAATCGCGCACCCAATCAACATCGCTAAGAAAAACGCAGTCGCGACACGCGCGAGCGTGACACCAACATGGTAGAACAATTCACCCGTTGCACCTTCACGGATCATCGCATCGATGACCGTTAACGGTCCCGGGAAGCGCTGGCTGTCGATCAATAAGGCGGCAATCTGCCAAGCTGCAATCAACGCCAAGAACGACGCAATCGACCACACCACTTGGGAATTCCCAACCAGAGCGATTGACGATTTCGTGGTGCCCACGCGCGGGGCAACGGTGTCGCTAGGCAGTGCCATGGAACAGCTTTGGGTCAAACTCTGTTTTTGCGCCGATGAGTTCTGCCTCACCCAGCTTTTTCAGCAAAGCAAGCAGCGCTTCCGCCGATGCCGTGTGTTCGGGCTTCCATGCCTCAGGAATCCCAGCGCGGTACGTATCACGCAACGCTGTAAATTCCGCATCGTTTTTCACACGCATCGAACCACGCAAAGGTTCCCAAGCTGCATCAGATGTCTTCAGCAGTTCATTCGCGCTTCTCACAGCTCTGAGAAATGCCGGGACAGCCTTGGGATGCTGAGCTTCAAACCCCTGCCCCCAGACAAATCCAACCATCGGTGGTGGTGGCGTCACACCAAGTCCACCCATCACGTCATCCATGCCGATCAGCTTCTTGAACCCAGCGCCTTCGAGACGCGCCGAGTAAGTCCAGAAATTCAAAACCGCATCGATCCGTCTGCTCCGCATCTCTTCAGCGAGCAAAGGAGGAGCACCAAATATCGGCTTTACGAGATCAGTAAGATCTTCTCCAACGGTCTTCTTGGTGTGGGCCCGCAAAAGAATGAAGCTCTTATCCAGCGCGCTACCAGCAATACCCAGGCGCTTGCCCTTAAGATCCGCCAACGAGGTCATATCCGACTCAGGTGCGACCATCACCGCGCCTAGCGCAGACGAATACGGCGAGAAACGCATCGCCTCACCCTTGGACAATTGCCGCATCGCCCAGGGCCAATCGCTCACGATCACATCAGCATCATTCGACAACAGCGCGATCGGTCCGGCCTGACTGGACGCCACCTTGCGCACGTCCAGTGTGAGCCCCTCGGCTTTATCGAACCCGTTCGACTGGATGGTTTCCAAAAGCCACTGAACCGACCCAAACCGCAACGCCACGATGCGAACGGTAGATGCCGAAGCAGCCAAGGCCTCGCGCTCGGAAAAAGCGCCGGCCCCCGTGAGTGAACCTGGAAAGTTGAGCGCAACGCCCCCAGCACCCGCTCCCAGAAGTAGCGACCTGCGACCGATCATGCGCTTGGTGTCCGCCTTAACCATTGTTGTCACGATCCCTTAAGCAGTCTGTTTCGGACCAACCAACGCACGCCGCGGAGCCATCCGGCATCCGTATTTTGCCGCACGCTCACCGCCATAGAGTTGACCACGTCACCACTTGCAACATCTCGGACAAAAATCGAGATGTTCAAGAGATTGGCCGATGCTTTCTGGACAGTGCCAGTGATCGACTGCTTGGCACCAACTTCTTTGGCGAGGTCGAGTTCGCAACCATTGCATTTGAAAATGGGCTGCGCCTTGGATATCGCCTCGGCCAGTGGGTCCATGGCCACAAGTTGATAACGCCTGGTTTCCGACAGTAAGCTTTGCAGCTTCTCAGTTGCTTTGAGCAACCGCGCCTGCTCCACCTTCGTTCCAGCTTCATCCCCATAGCTCATTCCCATTTGGCGTTCGACATCAATTTCAAATGGAAAAATGGCAACTGGTATAGCCTCGCCCTCTAGGGGTTCAGCCTGAGCGATCGCAACCGAACCCACCAGCCCAATTAGACATGCCAGTAGACACGCAACTTCAAGGATGTATCTACGCGCCAAGTATTGGCCGTACGCTGTGACGCGCCGCGTTGTCAAAAGCAACCGTTATCCTCCACTCCAACTGTTTATCGTTGGTTGTTTTATCGGTTACGCCCCCGCAAGGTTTGTGGATCGCGAAGACTGCCTGCAACAGGCGAAGCATAGCCACGCCAAAATATCAACGAAGACCCGCAAAACATTACGGGAAAGCAATGACTTCAACTCCCTTGCCAAGTCTTCGATTGGTACTATGTTTCAATCAAACAGTCGTAGAACTGATAAGAGGAAATCCCATGGCATTCATCGACGACATTTTCGTCGAGCCACTTCGCACGACAGTCTTTCGTGCACCGCAACGTTCAGCAGGCGTTGCCCGGCTACAGACATCAACATGGCAACGTCGCGCATGCACGATCGGCGCAGCAGCACTCGCCATGTGCATCCTGACTGGTCGGCTGCTTGAGGTGCAGCCCGCCAACGCAGCGCAGCCAGCAACGGCTCAAAGCGTTGGTCAGGAAAAAAAAGCCGCTAAACCAGCAACACCGAAAGCCGATATTCAGCTCATTAAGATGGTGTTCGTCTTTGAGGAGACAGACAAGCCGTCCCCTCTATCTCTCTTAGATTTCACGCCGAATGATTTGGGCCTTGCTGGCGCAAAGTTGGGCGTCAATGACAACAACACAACGGGACGTTTTCTCAAGCAAAGCTTCGAACTCGAGGAAATCAGGGGCGGCGACCCTGACAAGTTGGTGGCCGACGTTCAGGCGCTTGCCAAGTCTGGGATCGGGCTCTTCATCGTCGCGGTAAAAGCTGAGACACTTCTAAAGATGTCCGAGGCCTTGAAAGACGAAGCCGCTGTCTTGTTCAACGTGCGAGCCACGGACCTCAACCTACGCGAAGAAGACTGCCGCTTGAATGTCAAACACACCGCCCCGTCACGCGCGATGATGGCTGATGCGCTTGCGCAATATCTGTTCTGGAAACGTTGGCGGAAGATTGCGCTTGTAACTGGCCCAGCTCCCCAAGATATCAAGTTCGCCGACGCAATTCGGCGGTCAGCCAAAAAGTTCAAACTCAAGATCGTTGAGGAAGGCCAATTCGAGTATCAAGCCGGCAGTCGGCGGACCGATGGCGGCTTTGAACAGGTCCAAAAACAAATTCCAACGTTCACTCAGGAATACCCTGATTACGATGTCCTGATCGTAGCTGACGAACTGTCACAATTCGGGAACTACTTCCCATACCGGACCTGGATACCGCGGCCCGTTGCCGGCACCCACGGATTGTTTCCCGCGACATGGCATCCTTCTTCAGAACTTTGGGGTGCCAGCCAGTTCCAAAACCGGTTTCAGCGGCTAACGAACCGCACGATGCGCGACCTCGACTACCAAGCCTGGATGGCGATACGCGTGATCGGTGAAGCAGCCACACGGACAAGTTCAGCCGATCCCAAAACGCTGATTTCCTACATGCTATCGGACAAGTTCGAGCTGGCCGCTTTCAAGGGTCAAAAATTAACCTTCAGACCGTGGAACGCACAGTTACGGCAACCGATCTTCGTGGCAACTGATAAACTGCATGTCACCGTTTCGCCCCAGCCCGGTTTCCTGCACAGAAAGACTGTATTG
>JBCBRD010000085.1:0-13066 GCA_039819885.1 Pseudomonadota bacterium | reverse complement strand
AACACAAACCGCCGAACTGCCGCGTACATCTCCACGGCAAACATCTCCTGGCCCCGCTCCTCCGATTCGGACAAGCAATGAGCCTAACCAGTGGCCCGATTTTACTCCGGCGCAAACGACACCATGCCGCCGCTCCACCGGCCCACTTTTGCACCGGTGGTTACACCCGCAAGGGCTCCAACTCAACCTTCCAGCTGAAGCCTGTGTGCGGCACCCGCATGCAGTCGCAGTTACGGAGGCTGCAAACAATCTTCTCGCCGTGCGGGAAAATTGGCTCAATCCGTCCGACCTTGCCAGCTCGGTCCCCGATGTCCTGCCGGGCTATCCGGAGCGCATCGTTGCAAACGACGCCGCGTCTGCCGCCATATTGAAAGAACGAACCCTGACCAAGCTATACAATGAGCGACCGGCTTGGCTCGACCACGCCCACAAGGATCTCGACGCCGCCGTCGCTGCTGCCTACGGTTGGCCAAGCGATCTGACGGACGATCAAATCTTGGAGTGCTTGTTCGCGCTCAATCAGGAGCGCGCAGCAAAGAAGTGAAATGTTTTGAGGTGTGTCCGTCGCTGGCCCATCGCACATGTAGAGGTAATAACTGACCGCTTCTTATATTGAGTGTTCGGCAGACGCACTTGGTGCCTGTCGACCGTCTTAACCACCCCTTGCAGATTGGCGCTTGCAGATATTCTGATGCAGACAAAGCGCGGCATCTAAACTGAGAGTTGGACACTCGGCCCTATTAGGCAGCCAGTCGGATGCCTTGAATTATCGGCTCGCCGTTACGGTCGACGACCGAGGCTCCGGCGTGGCTTAGCATCTGCTTCAATGCCAAGCCGAACCGCTCTTGGTCCATGCGCTCGCTGGCAGTCGCATCGCACCAATCATGATACTGCCGACCAATTGTGATGAGCGGGACCGAGCCATCTGGGTCACGCTTCATTCGGGCGTCGAGGAACTGTACGACGTGCTTGAGGTCCTCTTGCTCAGGAGCTGGCAGAGCTTTCGGCTTTGACCGGCTACCACGAGCTGCCCTGGCTGGCTTTCGAGCCGTGGTTGCTTTCGGCGATGTCTCAAGAGCTACGCACTTAACAGCTTGCTCAAGCTGCTCAGGTGCGCCGAAAAGGCCCCGGAGAAGCCCTCCAGCAATCCCCATGCACCCTGCAACGAACAGGTTCACGCCGAACCCGATAAGCGCAGCCTGGACAGCAGCAACAGCGTTGGCCGAGACACCCAGCGCAGCGATCAAGCTGTTGCCAGAGGTCGGCACTTCGATAGCAGCCAGCTGAGCTTCAGCGGTCGCGATCTTGCCGTCCAGGTCAGCACGAAGAGAAGCACGCCGCTCAGCGAAGCGAGACTGGGCCGACCTAAGCGCAGCCTGAGCATCGTCAAGTTGCTTCGACAATAGGGCGCGGCAATTCCGGGCACATCCGCGCTTGGCCGCTTGTTCAGCAATGGCAGCCTCAGCACGACCAACCCGGTCGCTGGCAGACCGAACCGCCGGTGAGATTGACGGCAAATTGGTGCGCTCGGCTCGCAATCGCTCGATGCGCTGCTTCAGCAAAGCCCGGTCGCGCTCAGCCGTTTCAGCAGGCCCACCCTTTGCGGCCAACAGATCGAGCTTCGATTTGGCTGTGGCGATCATTGAGGCCCCTTCAACAACTAGGACCGCCACGATAATGAAGCCCAGCGCCCGGCCCATCCCCTCTTCATTCCATAGAAGGCCGACCAGGAAAGGCCCACCGACAACCATGACGGCGCCAACCATAAACAGCACAGCAGACGGATCGCTGTAGCCTCCGTTAGACGTGACGTTGACGTGCATGATGGCTAGGGCCACCAGTAAACCAATGATGAGCGCGAAACCCAGCGTAACGATGCTCAATGCCTTGCTCATGAGAATCACCGCTTCTTACGCTTCACGCTGGCCAAGGCTTCGCGGATTGCTCGCTCATGGGTATCGGCCTTGTTCAGCCCCCAGAGCTTCGACAGCTCCTCGATTTCTTCAATCAACCGTTCAGTTGCTCGGAAATTGACTGTCTTGTTGCGCCGACGCCCGCGCTGGGTCGCCTTTTCCAGGCCAGTCCAACGATCCTCGCGCTTCGCCTTCAGCTCGACGGCAGCATGATCACCAGCCTTGATGGTATCTAACAGCGTTGAAAAGTCGTCGCCTTTGCTGTCAGGCTCAGACGCAACCTGGTTCTTGAGGCTGATCATGACTTGCCTCCTTTTGCCTTACCACCTTGCGCCTTGCCGGACTTTGCCACCCCGGCTTTGATGGCTGTCTTGACTTCCGCCCACAGCGCTTCGATCTCATTGCTACCCTTGCCCTTGGAGCCTTCGATCTGCCGAACCGATAGGCCCGTGTTCTGGGCGCGCACAAATGCGACGCGGTGACCAACCATGGTATCGAAAACATGGGCACCCAGCGCGGACACCGCATACTGCTGTGCGTTCTTGGCCATCGTCATTTGATGCTGATCGACATCGTTGAACACGAGCCCGAATGGTCGGTCAGCATCGTTGGCCAGCGTGATCGTGTCGTTGGTTGAGGCGAGATCAGCATGACTGGGCTTCAAGGGGATAAGTGCGAAGGTGCAGGCTTCCAATGCCTCTCGAATGCCACGAACAGATAACGGGGCCGTGTCGATGAAGATGATGTCGAAGCCAGCGATCTTGAGCTTGTCGACAGCATCCAGGACCTCATCATCACCTTCGAATAGCTCTGGGTTGCGCAGTTCGTCAGCGCCAACTTCCTTCTGTCTCAGCTTGTAGAACAAACGCAGCGACCCTTGCGGATCAGCATCGACGATGGCCACCCGCTCACACTCTTGTGCGGCGCGCAGCGCGAGCTGGGCTGTGAGCGTCGACTTTCCGACACCGCCTTTCCCATTCACAATTGCGACAATCATGCCTCACCCTCAAATGTAATGCCATATTTTTGCATTGCCGTAGTTTACCTTACCATTGCTAGGGTAGACATGGTTGCATTTGCGTAAAATTACAAGGTTTTTCTTGCCTAAACAGCGAATCAATGAACGGTAAGTAGTCAGGCAATTTTGAATACAAGCACCTGTGATGCCACGATTTTTTTGCGTCATCTAATATGGAAATGCATTTTTGGTAAGGCTTTTTCTGGCATTACATTTAGAAATGCCTACCCTACTGAAGGCTTAACGCAAGAAAAGCGCTCCCCAGCACTGCCGGAAGCGGGCTGCCTGCATAGGGCAAAAGCTTACCGGATCGGCCTCAGAAGGGGAGTCGTTACAACTTACCTTTGCTCACATCCACGAGCTTCAGCACCTTAGCCGAGGCTGGTGGCCGAACCTGAACCTGCAGGGCCATTGCGAGAAGGTCGAAGAAGTCTGCGTGTCCCAGACCAGTCACTTCGATCCGCATAGGCGCGGGCGCGTCTTCGCAGACGGCTTCTAGAAGTGACTGTACAGTTGCATGCTCGGTCGTGATGGTGATTTGCATCTTCGTGAGAACTCCCCAGCTCTGTCGTTGATGTCTGGATTCTCACTGATTTGCTGCCCGCTGTCGCCCAACCGCCAGTTGGTTTTTCTTGTCAGCCTGAGGCTTACTTTGTCAGCCCACATCAGTCGAAGTCGAAGACATCCTCACCGTGATAGGGGTCGACCTGCTCAGCGTCGGCAGCTTTCTTGGCAGCCCACATGTGCTCGGCGTTGGTTGACTGCCGATGCCCATACATGGATCGGCGTTCTGGTTTCCACCCGCTGCTGGACGTTTGTTGCGAGCTGCCATAGAGCCGCCGCTGTACCGGTTTCGTGGCTGGCGGATCGATCTCCTCCTGGAGCCTCAAGTTGCTATCCAGCATTGTGTCAAAAGAACTGTCAAAGTCGTTTCGGCGGCGCAGATACAAAACGGCACACGACAGACAGTCAACAAGGTCGTCGTGATCGCTTCGAGGGAACTCCAACGCCTGCTGGATCGCAGCCTGGACCTCTGCATCCGCATCGGCGAAGAAGATGGGCTGCTGGGCGATGCTCAATGCAGCCAAGGTGGCGCGCTCAACCTTCGACTTTGCACCCTTGGGCAGCTTCTTCACGTTGAAACCGACGACCGGCATTCCTGACCGGCGCATCTCTTGAATGGCCTGCGTGCCACTGGCCGCATCTTCGATGACGATCTGGTTGGGCTTCCACTCAGCGTACAGATGGCGCAGCTCACCGACGAGATCGACAGCAGGAATGCGGTCCTGCCATGCCCGAAGGGCGACAATGGTCGATTGGGTGTATTCCTGCCCGCCACACTTCACGATGTGGGGCACAACACCCCAAAGAATAGCTGCCGAGTAATCGTGCTGCTCATCTGCTTTCAAAGCCAGGTCGCAGGTCATGATCGTGTAGGTGACCTTTGACTTGAGTTCGCGGATCATCGCCTTCGATGCGCCCCTGAACATCGACTTGCGGAAGATGGTGCCCTGCTCGGGCGCCGGGTTCTGGAGATAGAGAGCAGCCCACTGCTCTGGCGTCAGCTTGGCCTTTCTGGCAGCCAAGAACTTCTGGCTCATGCGCTCGGGCGAACAGGTTCCACCAGGCGTCAGAAGCTGCACACGGCCAGCGTTCAGGTCCGCATTAAAGATCGGATCGACAAGAGCGATCTCGTTCATATCTTCAGCCTGGTCAGCACTCACGATGGCAGGCACCTTCAGGACTTCCCAGGGCTCATCGTCTGCGCTTTCCAGGCCCTGAGCGATCATTCGGCCCAGAGGATCGTCGCGTGCCCAGCGCGTGGCGACAACAATCTGCCGGTTCCAATCGGGAGCCAAGCGCGTCGTGATACCCGATTGGTAGCGTTCCCAGATTTTGTCCTTGATCTCTTTCGACTGCGCCTCCTGCTCCGAGATGAGGTCGTCGCTGAGCAAGAGGTTTGCGCCGACGCCCTGAGCGGCACGGGATACGGACATGGTGGTCAGCCGACCGCGCTCACCCCGCGGCTGCCTGCGATCCCGGAAGTTGATGCGGTTCACCGAGGCATCGAGAACTTCGAGGTTCGGGAAGACTTCCTTGAATTCGTCCGACCGCAAAAGACTGATGAGCTGTTCGATGAATTGGGAAGTCAGCAGCAGGTTGCCGGTGAGCAGTATGATCTTCTTCTGTGGATGCTGCCCCATGAACCAAGCAGGCGTCATGATCGAAGAGATGATCGACTTGCCGGATCGCGGTGGAAGGTTCACCTGGAGTTGCGTGAACTCATCGCCATCGATGCAGCGCTGAATGTGGTCGCAGATCGCCACCTGAGCCGCGCCCCAAACGAACGTAGGCGGGGCCATCAGGCGACAGAAATCGATGAGACTGCGCCTGGCCAACTCGACACGAACGGTGTGAAAGTCTTGGCCATCAAGTTGATTACGTCGGCTCATCACGGCACCTCATCAAGTATCTTCCAAATCCCAGTGCGTGGCGGGATCGGGGATGTCGAGATCAGGTGGCGCGGTCTTCACAAGGTCGTCTTCGCCGCGAATGAAGTAGCCTTCACGACCGCCATTTTCTGCCTGGAATACTGCAATCATTAGAAGTCGACCGCCCATAGCCATCACCTGATCTTCGAACTGTCTCACCGAACAGTTTCGCGTGCCTCGAAACTGGCACACGGTCGATTGCGCCTTACGCAGCCGCTTTGCCATCGTGGCCTGCGTTAATCCGAAAAGCGAACGTAATATTCGCCCTTTTTGTAGAACTCCATCTCTCCATGCCCGTTATACTTGATCTGCAAACATCTATACTTATTTTTTACTTCTCAACTACTCGATTATTCACTTCGGATCAATAACAAATCGAGTGTACTCGATAAGTTTTCACAAATTCGTTGCAAGTGTTCGGTGAATAATACAGTCGTCTCTCAGCGCCTAGACGGTGCTTTTACTTGAACGACTACTGAGCCAATGGAGGCCAAGAATGGCAACGCATGAGGCAGACGACGTACTGGGCGACATCGCAGACAGCCTGGGCATCGACATCAAAACACTGACCTCAATGGACGCGAAGAAAATCCGCAAGCTCGCTGAAAGTGGTGATCTGGACCCTGCCACGAAGGCACGCTTAATCCGTGCCCATCCAATCAAGGCTCAGGAATCCATGAGTATCGCATCCGAGCTTCAAGGGATGGACGAGGCTGACTATGCCGAAGCTCCCGGAGGCGGCGGGCGCGAAGACGAAGTGCAGTACGCCTGATCTCGTCAGCGAGTGAAGGCGCTGGGCCTGAGGAAAGCTCAGCTGTTGATCCTCGACATGTCCAAATGTCTTCATGTCCACAACAGCCCCAACCAATTCGAATTGATTGAAAGGACAAGAAATGTCACTTGATCGAAAACCCGCACCCCGACCGCTGGCTGCTGGCGACTTTTGCCCGACCTGCGACAGGCCGGTACGGCGAGAGTTGACACGCGACGAGCAAGGAGGAGCGGCTACGACGCTGTATTGTGAGGGGTGCGATACACGTTGGGATGAAGTGCGGTTAGTACGGTAAAAATTGAGGCACAAGATTTACTGGACTTGGCAAACCCAAGCTATCACATGACTGGTCCGCTGCTAGCGCACCACCTGACTTAACATGTGGCTTCTAATAGGGCAGCTAAATCCCCTTGCAGAAGTCGGCGCCTCCACGCTGAAAGGCGGACACTGGCCGGCCCTGATTTCCGGAATTGAAGGTGAAGAGGATACGGTCGGAAGATGCTAATTTACGGCCAGTGCCACCTTTCATCTCGCCGAATTGTCTTGATGGACGATTGGGACTTAAAGCTGACGATCACCACGCGACGTACATGACCCCAAGGCGACCAACTCCATGTAGCGTCCAGGCTCGCTTTGGACCCGGCTTCTATCTCTATCTGGCAGAGCTCGCCAAATTCAACGAAGCCGATTTTGCTGATGAAGAAAAGATGGCCGCTTTGAACGAACGATTTGATATCATTCAACTCGGTCCGGTTCCGCCACGTAGCTGACATCGTCCGCGGTCCAAAGGCCAACGCACGCATCGCGCAGAAAAGCGTCTGTACGCGATCGTCAGGCGGGCCTTGTCGACCGGGCGAACGGTAGCAGAACCACGGCCAGAAGCGTGAGTACGCCAACGGCCAACCACGCATCGTTGAACGCTTCGGTCATGCCAGCACGCTCCACAAGGGGACGGGCGAGGGCTATTTCCTGCACAGTCGGTGCTGTCCCGGGGGGTGGCAACATGCCAGCCGGGATGCCGACAATTGACACGGCCTCCATGTCGCGGGCGGCGAGGCGCTGGCCGAAAGCTTCAGCATAAATCGGCGTCTGCACCCACAGGATCGTATCGACGACGGCGATCCCGATTGCACCGCCGAGGTTCCGCATCAGATTGAACAGGGCGCTGCCATCCGGCACCTGCGCCTCAGCTAAATGATTCAGCGCGAGGCGCGTTGGCGGGATCAGGCACAGCATAATGCCGATGCCACGCACGATCTGCGGCCAGAACATCTCGTCAAATCCAGTCTGGCGGGTTTGCGTTGTACTCATCAGCAAGCCGGTGCCGAAAATGATCAGTCCGGCTGCGGTGAGCAGGCGAGCATCCAGCCTCAGTTCTAGTTGCACAACGACCGGCGCTACGAGCAATTGGGCTATGCCCGTGACAATGACAATAAGACCGATTTCCAGCGGCTCCATCAATCCGACGAGGCCGAGAAAGACGCACATCAGGTAAATTGAGGAGAACAGGCCGATGCCGAATACGAAACTGATGCCGCAGGCAACGGCCATATTGGGCGACTTAAGCAGTTTAAGATCAAGTATCGGCTGAGGTGATTTCAAGCTTCGACGAACGAAAAAGGCCGCTGAAATCAGGGATAATATAAGAACCGGCAAAACGGCAGACGAAAGCCAGCCCTGCGTGGGCGCATTCTTCAGGCCGATCTCTAATGCGACAAGCGCCGTGCAAATAGCCAACACGGTAAGGATATCGATCCGAAGGAGTTGTTTGAAATCCAGCGATTGGCGCGGCAGTACGATAAAGCCGATCATTAACGCCAGAAGGCCAGGTGCAATGTTGACCAAAAACAACCACGGCCAATCGTATTGCTGCGTGATGTAACCACCAACTGTTGGGCCAAGCGTTGGGGCAAGCACTGCGAGGCCACCGGCGATAGTGGTGGCGATACTCTGGTGTTTTTCGTCGATGAGAAGAAATACGCTCGAGAACACCAGCGGTATAAGGCAACCGCCGGCCAACCCCTGGACCGCGCGGGCGGCGATCAGCGGCCAGAACCCATCGGCCATGGCGCACGCGAACGAGGCGGCCGTAAACACCAATAACGCACCGAGGAAGAGCCAGCGTATGGAGAGTGTTCGCGTTAACAATCCGGTCAAGGCGATCGCGATGACCTCGGCGATGAGGTAGCTCGTTTGGACCCAGCTCATTTGCTCAGGTGCGATGTCGAGCGCCTGTTGGATGGCCGGCAGCGACGTCACGACGATCTGAATGTCGAGGATGGCCATGAACATGCCAACGCACATGGCTAGAAAACCGGCCCAAACCGCAATTGCGCTTAGCCCGCCGTTGCGGCTGCGACTTGGGTTGGACTTGGTGTTCCGGTTGCCGCGGGGCGACTGCGCACCTGGGTTCGCGTCAGCGTTCGTGTCGTCCATGTCCGATCACCTTAAGAAGCGAGTGTCACAGCCGTGGCTTCGGCCTCTTCAAGCGCGCGGTTTTCGTGCCAGATCCGCAAAGTCAACAACAGCGCGTTGGCGATTGAGAATGCGATTGCATACCAGACGAGGCTGAACACCAGCGGTAGGGCTGCGATCTCGCCAATCACGACGGTATAGTTGGGATGGTTGAGAAAGCGGAAGGGGCCAGTGCGGATCCGGGCTTCACCTGGAACAACAATGATCCGCGTGGTCCAGCGCTCGCCAAGCGTCATCAAGACCCATACGCGCAGGCCTTGTAAAATGACGAAGACAACCAGCCATGCGGCGGCAATGGTGACCGTGCTTGTAAGCACGACGTACCACAGCCCAGCCAGCCAGGCCGTATGGAGCGCGACAATCGCCAAATAGTGTTTGGGCGCGTGTTCGATGGCGCCGCGTTCCAATAGCCTCGCGGTATTGCGTTGGGCCAACCACAATTCGCCAAGCCTTTGCAGCGTGACGAAGACCAGAATTACAACAGTCCAGGTCATTGAACTTTCCTTATCGGGATGGCGGATGCTGTGAATCCAGGTCCCAGCGCCGACAGAATGGAGATGCCGCTGTGTTTTTTGGCTAATTCACGTTCAAGGACAAACAGTGCGGTTGGGGAAGACATATTACCGAAGTCGGCGAGAATATCGCGCTCTAAATCAAGGCTTCCCGCTTCGAGATCGAAAGCAGCTTCGATGGCATCGAGAACGCGCATGCCGCCGGGGTGGAACGACATGCGGTCAATTTCGGCCAACTCTAGACCCCATTCATCGAAAAACTGCGCCATGACGGGTTGCAGATTTTTTCGCGCAAATGGTGGAATGGCGCGGTCGAAAACAACTTCAAAGCCGAAGGGATCGACTTTCCAACCCATGATGCCGGTGGTGTCCGGCCAGGTGTGTTGGCGCCCACGTCCCAGAGTTACAGCTCCATCGTTCTCGCCATGGTAGAGTATGCAGGCGGCTGCACCATCGGCGAACAGCGCGGTTGCGACAACGTTCGACTTGGTGGGCTTGTCCAAACGAAACGCCAGAGAGCACAGTTCGATGGCGACAAGCAGCACGTTCGATCCTTGATTGGCAGTCGCCAACTGTTGCGCCAGCGCCAAGCCTGACACACCACCAGCACAACCTAGACTGAACACAGGGATGCGCTGGACGTCGTTGCGAAAGCCCATGCGTGCCACGGCATGGGCCTCCAACGACGGCGTGGCGATACCCGATGAATTGACCGTGACAATGATATCGATATCGGTTGGTGAGAGCTCACCGGCTTGAAGCGCCTTTTCTGTCACCGCACAGAACAGGTCGCCGCCCGCGTCGAGAAACGCGGCAGCTCGCTCCTCCCAGCCGCGCCCCTGCAAGTACCACTCAATGGGCATGGCAAGGTGCCGTTTGCGAATGCCCGAGTTGGCATAGACGGGGCGCAAGCGTTCAAAATCGATCTGGGTGGAGAAGAGTTGTTCGGAGATCGCGGCGGCGTTGTGCTGATCAATGACGTGGCCAGGAACCGCCGTCGCAAGCGCGCGAAGTGAAGTGTGCGTCATGGAATGGATGTCTCCGAGAAGAGTGGCACTACCTGCCCACGCACGGCGACCGCCTTTTGGACAGTCCAAAGGCTAAACGTGTTCTGGTCATGCCCAATGCGCGTGACTTCCTTCCATGGGCCCACGAGATTGCCAGCGCATACGCACCTCGCGAACACCTCAATCCAGATGCGTGAAACAATTACTCCGTGAGTGGGTGAGATTGTAGGGCTTAAGTCAGCAAGCAAACAAATGACCGGTGACCAAAAACCCCTGTTGGCAAATCAAGGATAAGGCTCGCAACGCGCTCGATCTTCGACCTCGCCCTCGACCGCTCATGGCCCATGACGTCCGGGCCTCAGCAACCGATAGGCGCTCTATCTCAAAAGCGGCTGTCGACGGTACTTTGCTTGGCCCACAGGATACGGTGACCAAAAATTTCAGCAATTGAGGGTACAGCGGTCGTCATCAGTGCGGGCTGACGGGCACTGGGTCCGTGCGATTGTTGAAGATCTGCTCGAAGACCGCAGCACCCTGGAAGCAGACGATCAGTGAGCGACGTGATTGACCCGAACCAGACGAGCAGGCTTTTTGAGACCTGAGTGTTGACTCGCACAGGACTTGCCTTCGGTCGAACATGTCGATCCGTTCAACCGGTGTCATCGACGGCCAGGATATCTGCCCAATGTCGTGCCTCGCGAACTTCCGCTTTCGAGAAGGGCGGACATAATGGGCCGCGGGTTTGCGCACATCGTTTCAAGGACGGGTCCGGAACGACCGCGAACACCCACGACCTTGCGTCCGGACGCGCAACACCTGTGCGCTTGCGCAACAACTTAGCTCTTGTGTCGGGTCTCATTCTTCGAGAAGAATGCAATGATAAACGACGGTGCATCCTAGCGGCATCCCGTCCAATTTGGTGGACCCCCATGACCCGTTATCACCCCTTGCTTGTGGCGTTGCACTGGGTCATGGCCCTGATGATCGGTCTTGCACTTGCTGCCGGAAGCCTGTTGCTCGATGCGCTACCAAACGATGATCCGCAGAAAGTGGAAGGTCTCGCAGGGCACATGACGATCGGCTTGTCGATCGGTGTGCTCTTGATCGTCCGACTTCTGACACGAAGCCTTGCTGCCGCTCCGCCGCATGCGAGCACCGGGAACGCCTTACTCGACCGGATCGGCGTCGGGACGCATTGGGCGTTCTACTTGCTGATCGCGGGCATGGTGCTCAGCGGCCTGGGGATCGCGCTTAGTACCGGTCTCTTTCCGATCGTGTTCGGCGGCGAGGACGGTCGGTTACCGGACTCAATCGATACGGTGGCGCCGCGCGCGGTCCATGGGCTCCTCGCCACGCTACTGATGAGCCTAATCACGCTGCATGTGCTCGCGGCGATCTATCACATGGTGGTACTGAAGGACGGTCTTTTACGGCGGATGTGGTTCGGTCGACGAACCTGAGTGATCGTTCCGCGCTATGTGATGGTCTCCACCGAGCGGGATGGATAGGCGTCCTTTATGCAGCTCAGCATGGCCTGGACCTTCGCGGTGCGGTGCAGATCCACATGACTCACAAGCCAGAGTGGGGCGCACCAGTTCTGTCGTGGCTTGATGATCTCGACAAGATCAGAGCGCGACTGCGCCAGATAATCGGGCATCAGGCCGATGGCAGCCCCGGTCATGACGGCATGCTGGGTTGCTTCCGGATTTGAAGTCTTGAGCACGATACGCTCTTTCGGGATGTGTTTCGCCATCCAGGCATTGGCCCGCTTGGGCTTGAAGTAGTCCGGGTTGTCTACAAACGCGTGGTGTTGGAAGTCTGCCACGTCCGACGGAGCGCCGTGGCGCTCTATGTAGTCGGCGTGGGCGTAGAGCCCCAGTCGCAGGCCCCTGAAGGGCTGCACAACGTAGTCTGGCTCTTCAGGTTCGGGTCCGCCGCGGAGCGCAACATGCGCTTCACCGTACTCCAGTTTCAGATAGCGGTCTTGTGCGATAAGCGAAACACGGGTTTTGGGATTACTCTCCTGGAACCGGATGATCGGAGACATCAGAATACCGCTGATGGCTGAGGGGACAGTGAGGATCACCTCGCCGGCGAGTTCTCGCCCCACTGATCTTGCACGGCCGACGAAATCTGCGAGCAATTCGTCGGCACGTCGGGAGACTGTCAGAAACTCCTGACCGAGTTCTGTTAACGTGTAACCGCGGCTGTGGCGCAGGAACAGCTTTGCACCAATATCCTCTTCCAAAGCATCGATGTGGCGGCTCACCGTTGCGCGGTGCACGCCCAACGCGTTGGCCGCCGCAGAAACTTTGCCGTGCCGAGCAACTTCATAAGCGGTGCGCAGTTCCAGCCAGCGCCTCAAAGCAATTCCTCAATGTCGCAAGAATGCGCGCATTATGCGCAAATGCGCGGCTTGTGTCGCACGAAACCATCGAACAGATACATGTGAAGACGGCTGGCAACAAGAGGCACGCGTTCTGATGTCCGAGGCAGCGATACTTGCCGCGACCGCCCGAAAGACGGTCGTCGCGCCCGAGCGGCATAGCCTGATCGACGAAGCACATCCCTTGCCGACTCAGCGGTTTGCAGGCGGTGAATTACCGCGTTTCGAACTCTATCACGCACCATTCTCGATCTGCTCGAACAAGGTGCGGCTCGTCCTCGCGGAGCTGAACCAAACTTGGCTCTCACATGAAGTTGAGATCAAATCGCCGGAGCAGGAAAACTATAAGCCCGAATACGTTCGCCTCCGTCTTGCTTCAGATGTGGCAAAGGGAGCTTCGCTTTCAACCGATTTCACCGGCTGCGTAATACTGATCACCCACGATCGCTACTTCCTCGACAACATCACCGAGTGGACTTTGGAGCTCGATC
>JBCBRD010000084.1:0-13317 GCA_039819885.1 Pseudomonadota bacterium | reverse complement strand
TTTCGAGACGAGGCGTTCAAAGATCGGACGGCTCAAGCCACCGACCTTGGCGTTGCCACGTCTCGAAAGGCCGCATCGACCCAGCCAAAGTCAAGGTCCTGGGCTACTCCGCGCCAATTCCTCAGTACCCGTGGGTTATGCGCACTGATCTCGCAGAAGACGTGCAAAAGGGTATTCGGGATGCATTCTTTTCTCTGAAGAAGGGTACTCCAGAGGGAGACGGCGTCTTGAAACCATTCAAGGCTGACGGCTTTGCTGCGATTACGGATGCCGACTACGACATCATCCGCGATATTCGCAAAAGCGTCGGTGGTCAGTCCTAATCAATACGACAAGCTAGCTTACTCAATCCACGAAGGCGGCCGAAAGCCGGGGACCGGAGACCATATCCATGGACGCAACCGTATCTGACAGCTTGAAGCAGGAGCGTTTTAATTTGCTTCTGGCTAGAGAGCGGCGCGGACAAACCATGCTCTCGGTCCAACTTGCTGTGGTCGCCTTCGTGATTGCCGTCAGCCTCTGGGCGACCGGAATGTTTGATGGCGAGCGGCTGTCGGAGGGCTTACCTGCCATTGGGGTTGTCGGCTCGGAAATGATCCCACCTGACTTCACCCGTTGGCAGCAATGGGTTCAGCCGATGATTGACACAATCGCCATGTCGATCGCCGGCACTTTCCTAGCCGTAGTGTTCTCTTTCCCACTGGCTTTTCTCGCAGCTAAGAACACGACACCAAATCGCTTTGCATATTCGACCGCCCGAATGGTCTTGAACGCTCTTCGGTCTGTTCCAGAACTGATTATGGGCATCATCTTTGTCGCAGCTGTTGGCTTCGGTATGCTGCCCGGTGTTTTGGCTTTGGGACTTCACTCCGTAGGGATGGTCGGTAAGTTTTTTGCTGAAGCCATCGAGCATGCGCATCCAGCTCCGATCGAAGCCGCACAGGCCACTGGCGCCTCCCCAATGCAGGTGATCGCACACGGCGTCGTACCCCAGGTCTTCACCCAATTTGCAGACGTAACGATGTATCGATGGGAATACAATTTCCGCGCCTCAACCGTCATGGGCATGGTTGGAGCTGGTGGCATTGGCACCGAACTTGTCGGCTCGTTGCGATTACTCGACTATCCTCAGGTGTCGGCGATCCTACTGGTCATCCTGATCGCTGTGTCGATCGTCGATTGGCTCAGCGGGAAGCTTCGCAATCGGTTCCAATAGCACTATATTCGGTCGGCAAGTGCTTATCACATTACGGTCGTGTTGTGAGCGAAATCCCAAAAGCGGCCCTGATCCACTTCACCGTTGGCGTGCCGGCCGATGATGTCCGCTGGTAGAGGTATTTCGACAGTTGGCCACGGCGAGCGCTACCCCGCCGATAACGCTCATCATCTGGTCGGCCAGGCTTCACGGCGGCTGCGCCCCGAAAGCGGAAGATCAGCACACCATGCGAATGACCCACTGTAGGCGATTTGCAATGACGCGGGCCGCTCTACGATATGCTGCGCCAACTTCCAATCAGGCTCCAAACTTTATTCCGGTCCAGAATTCACTGATTTCGGCCATGATCGCTCAAGAAAGGCCTGCGGAAAATGGCGCTTGGGTCAAGGCGCAGCCGAGCTGTTGATGGGTGCGAGGACCAGTGTGCGCAGTTGATCGGGATTGAGATAGCTTACCGCAACACGGCGAAGGTCTTCTGGCGTTAAGGCTTGGAGTTTTTGCCGCCGTCTCTCGCCAAACTCCGGCGAGAGACGGTCAAGCCACAGACCGATAAGGTGATCGGCAATCTTCCCACTGGTCGTGAGCCTTAGCACGTAGTTGCCGACGAGCTGCGAGACTGCATTTTGAAGTTCGGCTTTTGTCGGGCCATTCTGACGCAGCTCCTTAAACACCTCGATGATGGCCGTTGTCGCCTCATCCATCTTGGCTGGCTTGGTCGAAAATGCGCCGAGTGCATATGATGAGACATCGTCTGCAATTACGGAGGTGCCGATGGCATAAGTGAGACCGCGCGTGACCCGGATCTCGCTTGTCAGCCGCGCATCAAAATTTCCGCTTCCAATGATGTGGTTGAGAGCAAGACCTGCGAAGAAGTTGTCGTCGTTGAGGTCCGGCATTGGGAAAGCGAACACGGCGGTCTTGAGGCTTTGTCCTCCAGGTCCAGGTTCCGTGGCTTGGATTGGCTTGAGCGAGATAGGCGTGATGGGCGCGCGGTCCGTTCCATTGGGAAGGTCCGCAAATACACGATCTACCATTCGCCGTGCTTCAACCGCACCAATATCACCGACCAGAACGACATGAAGGTCCCGTGAGCTCAAGATTTTTGGAGCATGGTTTCGAATATTTTCGACCGTAAATTTCCCAAGTGTTTGCGATGTTCCGTTGATAGGGCGCGCGTAGGCGTGTCCTTCGAATGCCAATGAAAAAAAGCGCTGAACGGCAACGCGCTCGACACGACGACTTTCGAAATCAAGTGACGCACGCTCTTGCTCGAGAAGTTGCGTGATCGCCTCGGCATCGAACCTTGGCTCTTTGAGCGCCAGCCCGAGCAGTTCAAATGAACGTTCCTTGTTTTTGGACAAGGTGACCATGCCACCGGTGAAGGCACGCCGGTTAATTGCGAAGGACATCCGTGTTCCGAGAGCATCAAGTTCGCCCTTGAAAGTCTGCACATCGAGGTCCCCTGCCCCTTCAAGAAAGGCATTCGCTGTGATGTGTCCTAGTCCATCGAACCCAGAAGGGTCCAGGACGCTTCCGCCTCTCATGGCAAAGGCGAGAGAGACAATGGGAACACCGCGTTCTTCGACCAGCCAGATCCCGATCCCGCTTTCTGTCTGTAACCTTTGAACTTCACGCGCCGACGCCGACGTCGCAAACGCTAGTGCAGTAAGGGCCGCGATAAAAAGAGCCAGCCGTTTTTGCAAGGTGTCTGCGTGATGGCCGAGGACGGCAGAGAACGTGTTGATTAGAATCATTGCTTAGTCTCCGGGACCAGTACGCCCGTGACAGAGCGTTCGCGCCTAAGGAGTCGCCTGGCAACGTCTTCCACTTGCTTGCGCCTGATCGCTTTGATTCGGGACAACCGCTCGGCAACGTCGGCCGTGGTCAATCCCGCCACGAGAGCCTCGCCGTATCGGACCGCCAATTTCATCTGATCGTCGCTGTCAATAATTGTTCGCGCTTCGATCCGGGCTTTGGCCGAGCGAAGCTCAGCCTCTTCAATACCGTTTTTTACGAGTTCGTTGATGACATCGTCGACGCGACCTTCAACATCTCTGAGGTCGCCACCCCTCGGCACCACGGCGAGGACGGCAATTCGCCCGCTGTCGCGGCCTTCACTGAAGAACCGCGAACCCACCGTCAGGGCCTTCTTCTCGCCTGCAACCAGCGCGCGATAGAGACGCGAAGTCGATCCCGTTCCCAGGATTTGCATTAGAATTTCTACGGCTTCGGCTTCGCCAGGTTTGGCACTCGCGTAGCTGGGCGCAAGGTAATAGCGGAACATGGATGACTGCGCCACACGTCGGTCCTGTATCTGCAAACGCCGCGACGCGATCGGTAAGGGCTCTGTTGCACTAATACGCTCAGGCGCGGAACGATCAACAGATATCTTTCCATACGTATCCTTGCTGAGTGCCTGGGCCTCGTCTGGGGTTACCGCCCCGGCAATAACGACAATCGCATTCGATGGGACATAGAAGTCGCGATACGCCTTCAGAGCATCGTCAAGCGCCAACGTCGTGATCTCATGCGACCAGCCAATCGGCGGGCGGCCGTAGCTGTGATTGTGGTGCAATGTGGCCATCAACTGTTCAGTCAAGAGCTTGATCGGAGCACTCTCCACCACCGAGCGGCGTTCTTCACGCACGACATCGCGTTCGATTTCAACCTGTTCTTTTGTAAGCTCAAGACCGCTCATCCGCTTCGCTTCAAGGGCCATCACGTTTTTCAAACCTTCACGTGCGACACGCTGGAAGTAATAGGTCGAGTCATGTGACGTGCGTGCATTGTCGATGGCGCCCAGAGCTGAGATCTTTTGTGCGAACGTCTCATCGGATGCAGCATCGAATGACTTGAACATCAGGTGTTCGAGAAGGTGAGCGAGGCCGGAGGCTCCCTGGGGATCGTCGATTGAACCAATCCTATACCAGACCATGTGCGTGACAACGGGGACGCGATGATCCTCGATGACCACCACCTGGAGGCCGTTTTCCAATGTGAACGTGAACGTAGTTCCCACAGGAGCCGGGGGTGGGGCCGCATGAATCGGCTTAATCAGAGAAGCCAGAACGACAATCACACCCAACCCGATCACCAGGGATAGGGTTAGCCAGACTGCTATGGTTTTGAGCCGGTCTGTGATGTTCATATCAGTCCGAATACCTTCGGGTTTTTGAGTTTATCGGAACCGCGAAACGCGCTCGGCCTGTTCAGCAATGACGCGTGCATTGTGGGTATTGGCATCACCTGCGGGCTGCCCGTCGATTTGAACGGCCGGGCTCGACCAGATCGGCAGGCGCGGGCAACCCTCGCAAGTCTTCTTGTAGCTCATCATGGTGCGCCATTGAGCCCTGTGAACGAACCCGTGACCGTAGGGAAAGGGCCGCGTCGATTTATCGAGCGACCTGTCGTGACGGGCCCCGATCAGATGCCCAACTTCATGGGCCACTGAGAAGGTTGCCGTTGCGCAGGCATGGTGCACGACGGCAAAGGCTTCGTTGGCGTAAGCGGCGACGCGCGTTGCCAATCCACAACCCGTCGGGCTGTCGACGACAAGGATGACGATGTCAGCCTTTGCCTGATCGCGGAGCTTATGGATGTCTTCCATGAAGCCGTCGCCACGATCGACCATGCGCCACAGGTGGTTGAAGTGGTTCCCCTTCTCATCGTTGTATTCGGCCAGCACCGCGGAGGTCAGTTCAACCCGGACGTTATTGATCTTGCTTGACCGGAAACTTTGGTTTGTCTGCTCGATGGCCAGGGCAAGAAGGTCCTTCCGGATATCGCCATAGTGCATTGCCGCACGCTTGGTATAGGCGAACATGACGCTCAAGACGGTCTCTCGAGCGTCAGTGCCGCTATCTGCTTCTTCCGCGGCCGCGCCGTCCTGGCCAGGTTTGAGAAATTTGGCCAGATCTTCAGGCAAGTATTCCGATCCGGAATTTGCATCTTCCAGGTTGCGCGCCTCTTCAGCAGACGGGCGACCGAATGGGCCGCTGCCGGGCGCATGTTCCGGTGGAAGCTTGTCGGGATCAATTGCGATCACCGCGTGTTCCGTGCCCTCGACATGCCGGACCAGATATCGCTTGCCGTCATAGGTGAATGCGCCCGTCATGCGACCATCCGGCCACCACATCAGATTAACCGGCAGGGGTGAACCTTCGATGAGCCCGTTCCATACACATCCCTCTTTGGTGGTTTCCACATACATGCGACGGGCTGTAATCGATTTCGACGGACTGATGGGAATCTCAATCATGTCGGTGGTGGCTTCAGGTGGCCTCTTCGAGCCGATGCGTGGTTTTTCTCCCCGGCCCAAAGCATATTCGATAAACGCAGGTGAACGCGCCGTCATCATTGTGACAGACGTCACGGCAGCGTCCGAACTTGCCATTGCTGTCAGGCGACGTCCTGTGCCTGACATCTTGGGCTGCCCATCATTGGGGCTCGTCGGTTTCATCAGTGATTGAAATGTCTCGTCGAGTGTCGTCATGCCGACACCCTGCTCATCGGCCACATGCAAAAGCATATCCAGACGTTCGGGAGCGACCGACCAGACTTCCGATTTGCTCATCGGCAGGGCTTCGCCGCCAAGATCCCCGGCCAGATCACGCAGATACTGATACTCAAGTGAGCCAGGCTTGGGGAGGTTTGAAAAAACAACGCTGCGAGTCTTGGGCTGTTCAGCTAATGCCGAAAAACCCATCAGGATTTGAAACACCCCTGCGGCAATCGCGAAAAAAACAATGCGGTTCTGAGTGGTGACGTTTCCGGCCATATCACACCCTCTTGTTACTGAAAAACAGCAAACTTCCGCGAAATGATCGAAAAGAGTCGGCGCATTTCGCGCCAACTCCGCTCCTGCAAAATTTGCAAAAGCTTATTTTTTGGCACCGCCATAAAGGCTCATTTCTTCCCAGAATTTCTCGACGTCTTTCACTTCTCCGTAGAGAGACATCTTTTCCCAGAAGCCAGCACCGAAATCGCCCTCATCGCCAGACTGGCAGGCATCAAAGGCCCGCAATGCTGTACGATTGATCGACACCAACGTTTCCGGAGCAATCTTCGCATCGCCGCTGATTTTCTCCCAAAAGTCTTCGTAGTTCGAAATACAGTTGGCCGCGTTGGCGGGAGCTGCAGCTGCAATCGTGAAAGCGGTGACGGCTGCGAAGAGGCTTGTTCTGAACATGATAGTTCCCCTTGGTCCTGAGAATTGTGATCGCCTTTGAACGAGGAAAGCCCAATGCGATTCTTCGTTTTTCAGAAGTTTTGTTCGCTGAGCCGACACTGCTGAGCCCGAACCGTTCGAATTCAGCAGGCCTCACGAATACCAGTTGCAAGATAATCTCGCGCGCGTATCTCGGAATGCTCACAGAAGTCTCACAGCATCAATAGGCCTCACGGAAAATAGCAACCACGGGCGAGCAACTTCACACAATGAGACCCACGCCAAATGCCGGACTGCAGAACTTCGCTGGCTTTATAAATCGAAGCTGTATGTGGCGGATGTGATAGTCCCGTGAGGACATATTTGACTGTCAGTGATCAAATCCCGCATTATTTTTGATCAAACACAAAGTGCACTTGGCGAACGTTGGAACCTTTTTGGATGCCCACTCATCCGATCATCAAATCTACAAAGAACCGATTGCTTATCGTCGAAGACAGTCGCGATCTCTCATCGCTGCTGGGACTGCACATGAGGGAACTGGATTGCGAAGTTGAGTTTGCAAACACAGGTCAAGCAGGTCTGGAAGCGGCCATGGACGGTCGGTTCGATTTGGTGATCCTCGACCTGAACCTACCGGACATTTCCGGTCTCGATATCTGTCGTAGAATGCGCGCGAGCCAAGACTTCACGCAGGTCTTGATGCTGACGGCTCGCGCAGCTGAAGCAGATCGTGTGCTCGGACTGGAGGTTGGAGCCGACCACTACGTGACCAAGCCATTTAGCATGCAGGAGCTTGTCGCCAGGGTAAGGGCTATCCTGAGACGGGCGAACCTCTACAGCTCCGAGATCGTCGATGGTGAAGAGTTGCTCGATTTCGGTGCGCTGTGCATCGATCTCAAACAGCGTCGAGTCACGGTGCGGCAGCAGCAGGTTTGCCTGACCGCTAAGGAATTCGATCTTTTGCTCCACTTTGCCCGGTCACCGGGACGGGTCTTTACGCGTTCGCAGCTTCTTGACAACGTTTGGGGAAATGATCACGACGGCTACGAACACACCGTAAACTCGCATATCAATCGCCTGAGAGCCAAGATCGAGTTGGACCCGAAGGCGCCGGAGTTCATTTGTACGGTTTGGGGTGTAGGATACAGATTGGAATGCAACACAAATGAAACTCCAACTTAGGACAAAAATCTCAATAGTGTTTGCTGCACTGCTTTCTCTTTTCAGCGGCTTTCTGATATTCGTTCTCTTCCTATCGATCCAAAGTCAGATGCAGGCAATCGACCAGTCCCTTCACTCGAAGCTTGCAACAACGGTACTCAAAAAAAACCTGAGTTCGATTCAATCTGCAACCGAGAGCGACGAACCGAACCGACTGTTTGACAATCTCATGGGCATCAACCCAACGGCGGAGTTCTATCTTCTCGATGCCGATGGCAGAGTCCTAAGCTACTCCGCTCCGATCGGTCGTGTTAAGCTGACGCGTGTGGACTTGAAGCCAATCCAAGCCTTCATCACAGGTGCAGCCACATTTCCCTTGCTGGGCGAGAACCCCCGTGACCCCCAATCACAATCCGTATTTTCGGCAGCCTCGCTACCACTAAAAAACCAACGCACAGGCTATCTGTATGCCGTACTCCACGGCGACGCCTACCGCTCCGCTACAAGCATGTACGAGAACAGTCAGGTGCTGCGTGTGGCTATTTCCATGATATTGGTAGGATCGCTTGTAACGCTATTAGTTGGGCTCGCTGCCAGCCATTATCTCGGCCGACGCCTTGGCCAGCTCGTTTCAGCGATGCAACGATTTCAAGACAGCGGATTTAGAGATCCGGTTCCGCTGGCCACCACAAGGAGGGGTGACGAGATCGACGATCTGTCGGTGATGTTCTTTGATTTTTCAAAACGCATCTCAACTCAGATGATGGCTCTCGAACATGCCGATCAATCGCGCCGCGAGCTTGTTATGCACGTGACACACGATATGCGTACGCCTCTGGCAACACTCCACGCCTACCTTGAGACCCTATCAATTAAGTGGCAAGACTTGCCGCCCAACACGCGCGAGACATACTTAGATTCAGCCTTGAAATTTTCGCATCGGCTTGATCAACTGACGGCTGACTTGTTTGAATTAGCGACACTCGACCAGACCGAAACTCTACTGAGAGTGGAGACATTTCCCCTGGCAGAATTGGTACAAGATATTGGCCGCCGATTTGTTCCCCATGCCAAGGACCAGGGTATTACCATGCATGTTGATTCTCTGCCTGACGGTACTGCGATCAAAGGTGAAATAGGTCTCGTTGAACGATTGCTCGCGAACCTTATAGACAACGCGATTAAGTATACGCCGACCGGCGGTGAGGTCAGCGTAAGCTTGCAAGCGTCCGGCGATACCGTAGAGGTCATCGTGACAGATACCGGAATTGGCGTGTCAAGCCCGGAAGTTGAGAAAATCTTCGACCGCTTTTATCGCTCTCCGGGCGGAAACTTAAACTCTGAGGGGACAGGGCTGGGTCTCTCGATTGCCCGCCGCATCGCCGAGCTTCATGGCGCCCAGATTACTGCTCGCAGTGAAGTTGGATCGGGTTCGACGTTCACAGTGGGGTTTCCTGTCGCAACTTAACGCCCAAAACCCGCAGCTAACCGATTTCGAGCCTTGGAGCTCGTCTAAGGCCGTATTGAAATGCGGCCCCAAGGCTTGCCCAACTCCGTCACGTGCGCGCGACTTCGCTCGCGGTTCTCCACCAACTTTGGCTTTTAGCGATTGAGTGCTTCATGTGAGCGCCGGTTTCCAGACACTGCGGTCGTGACTCTAAATATCTCACAAAGCAACAGAAAGTGACACACTTCTCGCGCTGGTATTTTCACGGTGCTTGGGTTGTCCGCGGACGCGTTGCCGTTTAGTGCCGTATCGCCATCGGAACCGCGGAGCGACTCAAATACGGCGTAAAAATGATATCCGCATCGTTCGAGACGATTGTGTTTTTTGGGAATCCCACTGGATTGTTACTCGCGTTCATCTCAGTTCTTAGCTGGGCACGCAAAAGGGGCTTAGCTGAGGGGGGCAAGGCATGTTTTCGATAGACTGGATTCCTTACGTTACTGGTGTAGCGGCATTGGTGATACTGGGAGTGGCGATTTGGGCGATCGTTAGCAGCTCTGCGCGTTTGACAGGGGCACTCGCGATTGTTGCAGCGCTCGTTGTGCTCGGCTCCTCATTCCTGATGTGGCAGTTTATCGATGGGTCAGACGTTGGTGGCGATCGGGCCCGTCTTACAATGGCGCAGGAAGAATTGCGTCGTGAGAAAAACAACCATGCGTCGACGCGGGAGCGCTATGAGGAAACTGACCGCGACAATGGGCGACTGCAGCGGGAGCGCACTGCTCTGGTGGAAGATATGGCCAGATTGAAGCGTGAGCGATCAGATCTGTCAGATCGCCTGTCGCAAGCCGAGCGTTCGCGAGACAATGCAAAAAGTGATCTTGGACGTCTGCAACGTGAATACGATAGCAAGGCGAAAGTGGAAGCGCGTCGGCTTGACCTCATCGCCGATCATGTGCGGCGTGTTCAAGATGATGTCGGCCTCGAATCCATGCCCTGGGATCCTCCCCTTGGACATTCAGACGCAGAGAACCGAAAGCGCTTTGACGACATCACATCTGAAGTGCGTCGCTTCACCAACCTGCGTCGTGAACCACAGCGTGTTGCACGTCGAGATGCCAATCTGGAAAAACTGAAGTCCAAGCTTGCCTACGGTGTCGAGACTGACGATTACACCGTGGAAGTCTTTCCCGATAATGAATTGGTACGAGGCCAGCGCGGTAGCTATTACGCCATTGATCTAAAAAATGCAGACACTGGTGTGAAGTTTGGCTTTGAAGCTGGGCGTTATACCCTTGACAGAAGTCAACGCGAGTTCCGCGCCTCGCTAAACGCGTTCATGCGCGATGTTCTCACTAAGCTCGACGGCAAGGCGCGTTATCGCCTCCTTGTTCGTGGCAGTGCAGATGTGAGCCGCTTCAACGGTCGCCAGGACACCGAAAACACTTTTAATAGGGTGACGTATATGCGCGAAGTTGGCGATGGGCGCTACACCAACGAGACAAAAACGCGACAGCTAACAACACGCATTACCAACGACGACTTGCCATTTTTGCGGGCGAAATTTCTCAAAGAGTTGATCAATGATGTGTATCCGCAGAAGCGACCGGACGTTTTGGAGGGTGTGGTAACGGACAAGGTTAGTCAGCTCGACAGAAACGCCGAAATTCTACTATTCGTCGGCTGGTAATTGTAGCATTTTGAATAGCTACTGGAGAAGGGCTCCAGAGCCCCCATTGGGCCCTTTTTGCGTCTTCAGCTGAAACCACCAAGTGCTGAGGGAAGTCCGTGAGCCCCTACCTGCTGTGGGTCATCGTTGCCGTATGGCTCCAAGCCGACGCAGTGAGTTCGTCTGCTCCTTGAGGCATCCCGTTGGCCATGGCCAAGCCACACCGCCGCGAGGTCACCGGAACGTCAAGGGCAGTTCGCGACTGCCGAAGCGTCCTGGCATTCGGAATGCCAGGGCATGACTACCCGATTGCGTAGGACGAAAAGCAGCGCCTGTTGAGGGCGTTGAATTATTGCGCATGCTCGGCCAAACCTTAAGATATATAGGTATACGTTAGACGTAGACACTGCGCACCCGGCGAAGAACCGATCGGGCGTATCAAAAAACAAAAACCTATCATTGGCCTTGGGAGGCGACGCGTGAACAAGAACAAGATCCTTGCTGCGAGCGAGGCTGTTGCACTGATCCGCAATAACGATGTCATCGCAACCACAGGCTTTGTGCAAAGCTGCATTCCAGAGGCGCTGCATGCCGCGTTGGAAAAGCGCTACGTCGAGTCCGGGCGGCCGGAAGGCCTGACGTTGATCATGTGTGCAGGTGCTGGCGACAGTAAAGGCCTGGGCACCGGACGTTTCCACCATCCAGGGCTTCTCAAGCGGGTCATCGCGGGCAATCTGGGACGCATGCCAAAGGTGGCGGAGGCTGCGCGCAATAATGAGATCCAAGGCTACAACCTGCCTCAAGGGGTGATCGCCAAGCTTTATCGATCATGCGCGGCCGGCCACCCGGGACTGTTCTCGAAGGTTGGTTTGCATACGTACGTTGACCCTCGACTTGACGGCGGCAAGGTCAACGATGTGACCAAGGAAGACATCGTCAAGCTGGTGGAAGTCGATGGGCAGGAATGGCTGTTCTATAAAGCCACGCCGATTGACGTGGCGCTCATCCGGGCAACCAGCGCTGACCCATTCGGCAATCTGAGTATGGAGAAAGAACCGCTCACGTTGGATGTGATGGCTCAAGCGATGGCCGCACACAACAATGGCGGTGTGGTGATTGCGCAGGTCGAGCGCATCGTGGAGCAGGGCTCACTGAAGCCGAAGGACGTCAAGGTTCCCGGCATCCTCGTCGACTGCGTCGTGGTTGCCGATCCACCGGAAATGCACCGCATGAATTACGGCGTTGTCTACGACCCTGCTCTATCCGGTGAAGTCCGCGTGCCGGTTGGTGCAATGGCAAAGATGCCGTTGAATGAGCGCAAAGTGATTGCACGGCGGTCAGCGTTTGAATTACCGCCGAACGGTGTGATCAATCTGGGCGTGGGTGCCCCCGATGGTGTGGCGGCTGTTGCCAACGAGGAGAAGGTGACGCCGTACATTGTGATGACGACGGAAGCTGGTGCGGTTGGTGGCGTGCTGGCTGGTGGTTCGAGCTTTGGTGCTTCGACCAATGCGCATGCGGTGATCGATCAAAACCAAATGTTTGACTTCTACCATGGCGGCGGACTGGACCTGACCTGCCTGGGGATGGCCGAGTGCGACCGCTGCGGGAATGTGAATACGAGCCGCTTTGGTGGGCGCCTCAATGGCTGTGGCGGGTTTATCGATATCTCGCAGAATTCGCGCGCTGTTGTCTTCGCAGGAACGTTTACGGCGGGTGGTTTGAAGGTTGAGATTAAGAACGGCGAATTGAAAATTCTGCAGGAAGGTCGTGCGCGGAAATTTGTCCAGAAGGTTGAGCAGATTACATTTTCCGGGACCTATGCAGCGATGCGATCGCAGCCTGTGATTTATGTGACTGAGCGGTGTGTGTTCCAACTTACATTGCAAGGTTTGGAGCTGATTGAAGTTGCGCCTGGTGTTGATATCGAGCGGGATATCCTTGCTCACATGGATTTCGAACCGGTGGTCAATACCCCCATCCTGATGGATGAGAAAATCTTTGTTGATGAACCGATGGATCTGCTGGCTGAGTTAACCAATCGCAAACTCTCCGAGCGTGTGAGCTACGACCCGAAACGCAACACCCTCTTCATTAATCTCGAAGGTTGGAGCGTTCGAAAGAAGACCGACATTTCTGACCTGCGTGAAGTGCTAATTGCGGCCTGCGAAGATGCAGACAAGCGCGTGAATGCCGTGGTCAACCATGATGGTTGCCGGATCGCAGATGATCTCAACGATGACTACACTGAGATGATCGATGGGATGTTGCGACACTACTATGCGAGCACGGCGCGCTACTCGACGGCGGCCTTCATGCGTCTGAAGATGCAGGACGATTTGTCCAAGCGCGGAACGCAGCCGCACATCTTCGAGAGTGCGCAGGAAGCGCATGCGGCGTTGTCGTCGGCTGGTCCTAGGGTGGAATGAAGGGCTGAGTGATGAGCTTGGACTCGGTCATGCTCTTACTGGCAATTGAAGAAGAATTTGGGGTTGAAATCCCAGATCAAGTCGCTGCAGAAATCCTTACGATCGATGATGAGGCACTATCTCTGGCGCGTCACGGCGTCACTGTGGAAGCTGCGACGGATCACCGTGAACACATGAACGTGGGGCAAGCCATCCTCAAACACGCACGCGAGCTTCACGCTGATG
>JBCBRD010000083.1:0-13382 GCA_039819885.1 Pseudomonadota bacterium | reverse complement strand
TGACAGTTTCCAAGGTGGCCCCAGACAAAACCAGCCGTCTGGTTTGGTGCGCCACCGCGACGGACGAAGAAAGCGTTTGAGTCGTACAAGACGTAGTTGGCTTGAACCAACGACCCGGATCCATCAACAATAATTGCTTGGTTGTCAGCAGCAGACGACTGTTGGCCGACGCTTAAACGCCCGTACGTCTTGCTCTTCACAAACCAATAAGCGCTTTCGATAGCAAGTGCACTATCACCACCGGTCAGCAATGACTGAGCATTACCGCCTGGGTTCAAGATGCCGTCATCATTGTCCTGGCTAACCAACAGCGAGTCATTGTTGATGGCTTCGATCTTGATCGCGAAACCAGCGGACCAGTCAGGCGTGATCTGCGCTTTGCCTGAGAACGAGAAGTTCGTTCCGATCGAAACTGACCCAGTGTCAGTAATGTAGACGTTGTCTTCGAACCCGTCGTCCCAGGCCATGACCTGTTGGGCTACAAAGCCGGACACAGTGAGCGAAACCTTGCGGTTGCCTTTGCGCGCCGTGGTGGCCTCAAGTTCGGCAATCCGTTCTTCAAGGTCTGCACAGCAATCGCCGCCAAAATCAGCAGCTGACGCGGAACCAACTGCCAACCCGCCTGACAAGACGGCTGCAGCGGCCAACGCGCTGTAACGATACTTCCTCATTACGAAACTCTCCCGTGGTACTTGTGCAGACACGCGGCCAAACTCGAACGCGGGCCCCCCAAACTCTTGCCGGACCCCTCTGGCCCGGAAAACACGAATCAATATGCAGAATAGTTGTGCCTTGAAAATAGTCATCGCGCACAATCTGTGTGATCTGTGTCCTGCAGTATCTTGTTTGCAACATACGATTTCAACGGATTATCGCTGCCGGTTCGCACCGTTATCCCCGTTACCCTTGGGGCGTGCGCCTCGCAATGCACTACTGACAAGCTCTGTAGGATTGATCTCCGGAAACAACTCGACAAGGATCGACCGAATGCGAGGCGGCTGCGCTTCAATGAAGGGGAGCGGTCTCGTCAGCGCAATGGCAGCCACACCAAGCCGGGCCGTCATCGCACCGTTGAAAGCGCCTTCCCCCAGTCGCCGGGACACGCGTCTGGCAACATCCTGACCGAGAAACTGACCAAACAAGTCATCCGTCAGAGCAATCGCACCAGTAGCTGCGAGGTGTGTCACAATCCACCAGAAGAGACGTAGACCACCGAGAAACCCGGGTCGCCCGCCATACGCGCCCGCCAAACGCCGCGTCATGCGCAGGTTCTCAAACAAGACGAATAAAACGACCACAAAGGCGATCGGCACGATGGCCGTGACAATCGCCACGCGCCGGGCAGACTCATAAACGATCGTTTTGGCTTCACGATCCGCCGGGGCAAGCAAAACACGATCCGCCAGCCCCAGAAGCTTGGTACCACTGCGCATGTGGCGTTCTTCTTCGCGAAATCGTGTCAGATCCCAGCGCTTGTCCCGAGGTCGGCCCGCAAGAGACTTCAAACGACGCGAAACCCGTTGGGCAGCCTTGAGGTCATCGGCGCGCAGTGCGTGTTCCGCATCTTTACGCAGTCCGGTCAGCCGCGATAGCCGCCAAATGCCAAAGATCTCCCGCAATGCCAGAACTGCAGCAGCAAACGCGGCTATGGCCGCAAGTCCGAAGGCGAGATATCCAACCCAGTCATCCCGCAAAATGGCTGTGGCCACGAAAGAGCTGAACCACAGACCCAGCGCCAAGGTGAACAGCGAAATCAGCGCACCAACCAGCACACCGCCCCATCCCCAACGTCCACTGGAAGCGGGGGTGGTTTCACTAGAAGTCGATGGTCCAAACCGAGTATCCTGGGAAGATGCATCACCGCTACCAGACGATCCGTCCGCCGAAGCTTGCTGATGAGTATCAGAACCGAAAGCGTCTGATCCCAAAACGTCGGCATCCTCGGCGTCAGGCGACTTCGGTTCGACGACCTTGAGATCAGGGTCATCGGCCTTAAAAACCTTTGGCTTGAGAAGTGGTGGCGTTTTGTTCGTCATGGCAGATGATCCCCAAACAAAAACGCAAATATGCGATCGAGCCCAATATGCGGCCAATCCTGTCGCGACCCGACATCCACGCCAGGCGCTGGTGCACCCAGGGTTGCACCCCAGGGCTTTGGCTTGCTGGTGCCATCGTGTTCGACCTGAGCAGCAGCTGTGCGGTTAGGCGGAGCAAATCGAGTAAAGGCATACTGGCCAACACGCGCAACGTCCGGATCGAATGCCTGAAGCGGATCATCAGGCAGGTCACCGGGAAAGACGACCGCTGCATGTGTCCCGTTAAACGTCCGACCGTCCACCTTTTCCCCGCTGGCCGGACGCCCGCGTACGCAGTGATAGGTGACCCCATCGGAAACTTTGTCGACATTCTCTGTCGCGCGTAACGCGGCGAGCGCAAACGTTTGCGTCTCAGCTCCGGCTATCTGTGAGCGATCGGTGGCCCTGGAGACAGCCTTTTCCAGGATAGCCTCCAAGCGTCCATGGCTGGTCAGATGGATATGGTCAGCCTTCGTGGCCGCAAACGCGATGCGATCAATCCGGCGTGGGAGTAACAGTGAAAGCCAAGAATTGGCACCAGGCCGAAACGCCTTCAATACGCCTTCAAGCCCATGTTCCAAGTCAGACAGGCCTTTTGCTCCGCCATTAAGTGCGGTGAGCACATCGATTAAAACGATCTGACGATCCAGCCGACTGAAATGCTTCTTAAAGAACGGTTCGACGACGTGGGTCTTATAGCTCTCGTAGCGGCGTTCCAATAACGCATGCAGGCTTCCAGACCGCGCGGTTTTATCCTTCTCAACGTCCAGAGGAAAAAATGTGATCAGCGGTGAGCCTTCTAAGTCGCCAGGTAGCAAAAAGCGCCCAGGCCCGAGGATCGCACGCGAAGGCTCGACCTCTCGAGACTGAGCCAGATACGCCTTGAACAATCGAGCCCCGTCGATCGCAACGGCTTCGTCCGCCGGTTCAGTCGCTGGGTGTGCTGTCTGAAATTCAAGAAATGCACGTGCAATCGTAGGATCAGCCGACGTCTGCGCATAGTGGAGGGCATCAGCCGACCACTCGGCAAATGATTGGTCCAGCAGAGCAAGGTCAATGAGCCACTCGCCGGGATAGTCGATAATATCGATATGCAACCTATGCGGTAGGCCCAGCGCTCGCCGCGCATAATCCTGCGCAGGCCACTCGCAAGTGAGCCGGAGTTGTGAAATCCGCCGCGTACTTTCCGGCCAATGGGGTTCAGCACCATTCAGCGCAGCCAGGTGGTCCTCATAGGCAAACCGAGGAACATCATCGTCAGGCTGAGGTTCGAGATAGACCTTAAGGCCGGGGATGCCGGTGAGCGCGGCGAATTCAGGAACGGCATTTCGCTCCAGCAGGGCCTGCACAAGACCTGTAACGAAAACGGTTTTTCCCGAACGGGACAATCCCGTCACGCCCAGCCGGACGGTTGGCGTCAGCAGATCGCTAAGGACGTAACCTGCATCCGTAACCGGGAACCTGAAATCGGGAAGTCGTAGTGTCTGGGACAAGGCAGTCTCACAACCAGCACCCGCAAAGGCGCAACTTCACTCAGAGCCGGTCGACGAGCATGCCAACAATTGCAGCTTAGTTCGTCACCGCATTTGACGCCAACGGCTCTTCCAAGAGCGACGGGTATGGCACAGAATTCTACTGGTCGGAGTTACGCCTGCTCATGAAAGCCAACCGCTCGAACAAATGTACGTCCTGTTCGTTCTTCAACAGCGCCCCATGGAGTGGAGGGATCATCTTCCTCGGATCCGTTTCGCGCAGCGTTTCTGCGTCAATATCCTCGTTCAACAGTAATTTGATCCAGTCCAACAGTTCTGACGTTGTTGGCTTCTTCTTTAAACCAGGCAGATCCCTGGTTTCAAAAAAGACCCGGAGAGCTTGAGAGACAAGCCTTTGCTTCAGGTCAGGAAAGTGAACGTCGACGATCTGCGCCATGGTATCTTCATCCGGAAACTTGATGAAATGAAAGAAGCACCGGCGCAAAAACGCATCGGGAAGTTCTTTCTCATTGTTTGAAGTGATGATGACAATCGGGCGATGCTGCGCCTTCACCACTTCACCTGTCTCGTAGACATGGAATTCCATCCGATCGAGTTCCTGCAACAAGTCGTTTGGAAACTCGATGTCCGCCTTGTCAATTTCATCAATCAGCAATACCGGGCGCTCGTCTCGGGCAAACGCCTCCCACACCTTGCCACGCTTGATGTAATTATTGATATCCGACACACGCGGATCACCAAGTTGACTGTCCCGCAGCCGTGACACGGCATCATATTCATAAAGCCCCTGTTGGGCCTTCGTCGTCGACTTGATGTGCCACTCAATGATGGGGACGCCCAACGCAGACGCCACTTGCTGGGCAAGCACTGTTTTCCCAGTTCCCGGTTCGCCTTTGACGAGCAACGGCCGCTGCAGCGTAATGGCCGCGTTGACAGCAACTTTTAGGTCTTCGGTCGCAATATATTGAGAGGTTCCGTCAAAACGCATTGCTTCGGTCCGTTATCGTGATTGGTGCATCGCAAGCGCTGTGTACGCTGACCCGGCATCAACACGCAATGCGTGTGACGATGCGCGTACTGCATCTAGGCCGCATGAATGTCACCCATTTCACCCGAAGGCCCAATGTTGACCCCAGCCAAGTATTATGGGCGTTCGCTTTAACGGTTGTCACCAAGGCTTTGCCCCAGATTATCTGGTCAAAAAGAAGACAGAGGGATACTCCGTTCACACCCGCGCGAAGTCCTTGACACCCACCAGCGCCGCTTACATACCGAAGCCAAAATCACAGCCGACCCGACTGGACGTCGTCGAGGGCATCGACCCAGACGCTTCTAAGGAGATCCACGTATGAGCAAAAGCCAATCGGATCCGGGCCTTGACCAAACCGGAAGCAGGTTCGCACTCTCCACTGAGGAAGCGGCGCTGCTGACCGAGGGCTACCAGCCAAGCGACAAAGAAACTTTCATGGGGCCCCAGCAACGCGCCTACTTCAAGCGCAAGCTGATTTCCTGGAAAGACGAAATTATCGCGCAGACCAAAGAGACCATTGCCGGCCTCAACACGGATTCCACCCAACACGCTGATATCGCCGATCGTGCGACGTCGGAAACCGATCGTGCGCTGGAATTGCGAGCCAGAGATCGCCAACGTAAGCTCGTCAACAAGATCGATTCAGCACTTGGCCGGATCGCCGATGGTAGTTACGGCTACTGCGAAGATACCGGCGACCCAATCGGCTTGAAGCGGCTAGAGGCGCGTCCGATCGCGACGTTGTCAGTTGAGGCGCAAGAACGCCATGAGCGCCGTGAGAAAGTGTATCGCGAGGACTGATGCGCGAGGCGCTGTGTGTCCAAATAGTCTTTAGGAAGGCTCTGAAAACCAGCGTTGAGCAATATTCAACCGATGCCGAGACAGCCCTTAACATCTCGTAAAGGGAATTGGGCAATGATCGGGTTGTAGTCAATCTTTGTTTCGCGTCTGCCTATTGGATGATCTCATGACGCGCAAATTCTCCAAGAGACTATACTTGACCATCAGTATTTTGCTGACGGTTAGTTTTTTAGGGCAGGCGCCCGCTCACGCCGAAACGATTTCAATTGGCGCAAAAGCGTTTGTCTTGGACCTCGATCCAACAGTTTCAAGTTCAGACTGTTCTCGCATTATGCATGGGAGCTGTCGTGCAGGCCCAGGAGCAACGGTGGTTCAAACGACAACCTCTCCACTTAATCTCGCAACACTGCCACCCAGCGCTTTCGGCGACACCCGGCCAAGTTTCTCAGCCCTCGATCTGAAGTAGTTCGGAGCCGAGCACGGGCAGACAATGCGCCTGCCATTTATGAATTGGTCGTGCCCGAAGCTGTGGCTGCAGCCGGCTGAATATCAGCCGCATTCTCCTCGTCGGACCGTGTCGACGGTCGCGCCATCTCACTGCGCATCCGTTCAGCCGCAGCGCGGGCTAGCATGTCTTTGACACCATCCAAATCACGCAAATGCAGGTCACGTTGGGGATAGGGGATTTCGATCCCAGCGGTCTTCAGCCCTTTGAAAATTTCGGTTCGCAAAACAGTCTGAGTTGAAAGCCCTCGATTGATATCCGCCAGATACACGCGGAGCGAAAACATCAATGCGCTATCGCCGAAGTCCTCAAACACCACAAACGGTGGTGGATGACGGGCTACAAGTTCGCAGTTTTCTGCAGCCTTGAGCAGGATTGCCTGGACCTGTTCAGGATCAGCCGCATAGCTCACGCCAACATTGACCTGCAAACGGCCCATGGCATTGCGATGCGTAAGGTTGGTGACGGTTCCAGCAATCAACTCCGAATTCGGAACGATCACGCTGGCTCTTTCAAATGTCTCAATCTCCGTCGAGCGAACAGAAATGCGCCGAACATACCCCTGTTGATCCGCAACCTTAATCCAGTCACCGACCTTGATCGGCCTCTCAACCAGAAGGATCAGCCCAGAGACAAAGTTATTGACGATGGACTGGAGCCCAAAACCAATACCAACCGACAAGGCACCAGCCACGATCGCCAGATTGGTGATATCAAGTCCCGCGTAAGACAGGCCCGCCAGCGCGGCGACGGCAAATCCCACGTAGCCAATACCGGTCTTGATCGAGTTTGCCAGCCCCTGGTCCGTGCGACCGGGCTGAAAGACGGAATTTGCAAGGCCTGACTGGACCGTGCGCGTCAGCAATAAAATACCAGCGAACAGCCCCAATGCAATCGCCACCTGTAGGAGTGAGATCCGCACACCACCGACCTCAAAACCGAATAAGGCTCGGTTGATCACGCTGGAGATTTCAATCCAAGAAAACCCGAAGGAAAACAGGAGCAAAATCGGTGCGAGGATCGCCAACACACAGTAGAGCACGAACGTCACGAGCTTAACCGCATACCGCTGTTGCTCAACCGTCAATGACAAGACACCTTGCGCTTCATCATCTTTTGGCTGGCTGGACATCGCTGCCAGGAATTCGGGATGATGCCCGATCGCGCGAATGGCAACAAAGGCAATAACGACCAACAACATCGCAGCAGATGTCAGGACAACCTGGCCGGCCACGTAGCGGGCCAATGCCACGTAGCCAATGGCCCCAGCGACAACAATGAAGACCGAAAGCAGCAACAGCGGCAGTTTGATGAACTCCGGGCGCACCCCGGTGAGCAAACCAGTCGTCAGCGTTTGAGCTTTCGGCAGAGGCGTTCGGGCAAGCAGGTAGAACATCACTGCAAACGTCACCGACACGATAAACGCAGAGAAAATACGAGCATCAATCGGCACGAAAAGGAGCGGATAGATTTCGCGCAAGATCATGTCGACGGCGTAGACCGCCGCGATCGCTTGAATAATCCTATACAACCGCCAAGCAACACCATCATCGACTTCGGCGACCCGCCATCTCGGCCGCTGTGGTTGTAGATATGCGCGCGCGAGCGAAGTCGAGACCTCCCAGACAATGAGAGCCACCAGCCCCACCCGCGCGAAGCTGCCAAACTGGAGATAAATCAGCGCGAGGCGATCAAGCCCGAAATAGAGGATGGTACCTGCGAGAATGGCTGGCAGCGCAACAAGCGGTGCAAACAGACCTGCCGCAAGCCCTTTCTCAAAGAACCCAGGTTCAGGTCCCTCTTGCGACAGCTTTGACAGCAAAATGCGATTTGCAACCATCCGCGTGGCAACGTAGGTGCAAAGAGCAAGCAGAAGCAAAAGACCTACGGCCAAACCCTGGCGACGAGCGGTGTTAACCCATTGGCTTACAATGACGTCAGCCTGCTGCAGGCCTGGCGCAATGGATTCAAAGGCTTGCCCAACCACACCGAGGCTTAGAGGAGACGGTGTCCGTTCAAAGGTGTTCCGTGTGAAAATACTCTGCCGGAGTGACTGAATCCGGCCGATCAGTTGCCTTCCACGAACCTTTTGCAGCTCAGCTTTCTTAATCGCCCCATCAGCGGCTGCCACCAGGGCGTTCAGACGCGTCCGCTCCTTCTGGATCTCCGCGCTTTCTGGCACAGCCGCATCACCATTTGGAGCAGGGCCCAGTTTATCTCGCTGTGATTGGAGATCGGCTAGCCGCGGTTGTAGGACAGAAGCCTGCTCATCGGCACCATTGATCAGCGTTTCAATCTGCGGCTGAAGTTGAACAAGCTCACCTTCGCGGTCCTTGATGCGCTCTACTGTTTTAAACAGGGCATCCATGCGGGACTCAAGCGCAGCAACTGGCCGTATCGCGCGCTGCAGATCAGCCGGGAGAGCGACCTCTTTTGTGTCGATAGCCTTCGACGCCGTGTCGGGTTTTGTTTCAGTCTGTTGTGAGGGTTGAGCAGTGGGCGCAACCTCTTGACGGGTGTCGAGCTGTTGGTTTGGACCCGCCGGAGCAGGCGACTTTGGTGGTGCGGCCACCGTATTGGCTGATGGGGCTTCACCACTGGCACCAGGGGAGACCGCCTGCACCTCCACACCTGGTGGAATGATCTGCGGCGCAACATCGATCGGCGCCGGTTGTCCATTGCCAGGCACAGCTCCGTCAGGCGCCGGTGCGGGCGCGGGATCAACAGCGGGAGCCCCGGTTGCAGCCCCTGCCGCGCCATCAGCGGCGGTCTGCGCCCGCGGCGCTTGGCCGTCTGCGGTCGGGTCTGTTTGCTTAACCGGGGACCACGCGGACGGCCAATCCAAACGCCCACGAGGAGGGACAAGGGGTTCAACTGCTGCAGCGCCATTTTCATGTGCGGCTTGGGCCAGCTCAACCTGTCCATATGCAATAGGGCCCTGAGCTGCAGCCACCGCTTGGGCGTTGGAGAGCGAGAGGCTGAGAACGGCAAGGATTGGGGCAATGACGACGCAGAAGATGCGAGCGCCGAGCCAACCCGCGTTTCTGCAGGGTCGTGGAAGGTTTCCCGTCCGGTCAGCCAAGATCTGACTTTGAAAAGCGATCATAGACGTCAACGTTTCCTTTTTGGGTGACAGCATCAAGCGGCCGCCCCTGCTTTGTCCCCATCAGTCTCGAATTCATCAGGCCCCAAGAAGGCCGGAAAGGCGTCTGCCACTCGTGCGAACCTAGCCCCCAGGAAGGGTCTGGTGCCTGCAGCCAACAGAGTCCGACGAGCAGTTGCGTTAGTCCGTTCGCGGTGAACCAGATGTCGTCCCGCGAGTGACAGATGCAATCCCTGTTTCGATGACGACATCGACCGGTCCCCCGATCATCAATAGGTGTTCCTTATCGTCTCGTCGCAACAGAACCAATTTGCGCCGACCGTCCAAAGTTGCTTGATCCACAACTTCAAGCCGCTTCTCAGGCTTTGGTCCGAACATCTTTGAACCTGCTGCCGATTGTTGTGGCAAAAATCCGCGCAAAAGTACGGCGATCAAAACCACCGATGCAGCGACCACGATCGCCAACAACAAATAAAACAGTACGTCGCCCATCGATGACTATCGCGAGGTTCACCCGCGCACTCCTGGTGTTTGCATGGCATCCGAACGGCCCCTGTAGGCCCATGCAGCGTGACGCGAAAGGTCGACTCGCAATGGCACACAGTTTAACCGGATTGATGGCACGTGGAGGCCGCTATCCACCGTTTTAGGCGATGGCAGGGCCAGAGCTGCCCAATCCATACTCAACTATTCATGCGATTTTAACCCTGATGATCGAAGTGTTGACGTGCGCTCGTTGCGCATGTGACCGCCGTACGACATCGGACCAAGTGCGGTCCAACCGATCACAAACGGCCCGACCTTATGGCCTTATGGAACCGGTTTTTGTCCTGAGTTGAGTGAGTTCGATCAAGTATGCCCCCAATCAAATCGTTCATTGCCGATAAACTGACCCAGCGGCTACATCAGAATCAGCTAGCTTTCGGTCCCATGAGCGATCTTCATATCCGTCGTAACATACTGACATCTGGAGCCGCACTGCTTGATGTCAACGAGACACGTGGCTTGGTGACCCTGGGCGCGATTGTCCTGACGGCTGCGCTCATCACCGTGAGCCTCGCAACCACTGGCGTGGGCCAACCACTCCTTCTTACGCTGCTCGCCATCCTGGCTGTCTTCGGCGCATTCTTCATATTCGCTTCGCTTGCAGGGCATATCCAAATCGGCGAACGTCATCGCTCTGAACAGCTGGCCCAGGGCGCCGCCGATGCCGTCATTGAAGGTATCCACCTTACGCGTCGTGATGGGACTGTTGTCTGGGCGAACGAACGCCTTCGAAACTTGCTGGGCCAAACGATCGGCAATGGTCCACAGGCGATAGAGCAAGCGCTGGGTGGAAAGCAGGAGGCCTCGCAAGCGTTATTCCGGCTGATGCGGGCCGTGGAAAATGGCCAGACTGCCGGCGAGGACTTCCCCGTACGCATGGCAAACTCTGCCATCGGCAATCCTGCAGCCATGACGCATGTTCGTATCGTTGTCGCGCCCTTCCAAAACCCCGCCATCGAGCAAGACACCGGGCCGCTCGCACTTTGGCGCATTCGGGACATTTCAGCCGAGGTCGCTGCAACGCGCCAGATGACCGCAGCGATGCGGGCGACGCTCGAACTCTACGAGAACATGCCCGTTGGGGTCATCGCCATCGGTGCCGACGGCCAGGTGCGGCACATCAATCAGACATTCTCAGGTTGGATTGGCCTGACCAAGGAGGCAGCAGCCAAACGCGCCTTAAGGCTGAGCGACCTCATTCCTGCTGATACCGCCGAACTGTTGTTTGGTGCCGGCCTGGAAGCCGCCAACCAATCCGGCGAGTGCGATGTTGACCTTGTCTGTGAAGATGGTCGCGCCATGCCGGCGCGCGTGATGAGCCGCCGTCTGGCCCGCGCACTACCCGACGGCGAGGACGCCTTCATCGTCACAGTTGTCAATCGCGAAACGGAAGACGTGGCCCGCGCCGAAACAGACCGCGCGAGCCTTCGGTCATCCCGAATTTTCCGCCAGGCCCCGTTTGGCATCGCAACGCTCGGCCACGATGGACGCATCCTGTCCACCAACGCGACGTTCTCACGGATGATCGTGGACTCGACCGGCGGCATTGGTCTGCCAGCCAGCGACGTGCTGACACGCGCAACCAATGAAGAAACCTCGGATGCGGTTGGGGTCGCGCTTGAAAAGGCACTGACCGGCAAAGCTAACATTGCACCGGTAGAAATACTCGCAGGCGCAAAGCAGGAATTCACGCGCCGGGTCTACATGACCCCGCTGACGCATGCCAAAGCGTCCCCGGAAGCTGCGATCCTCTATCTGGTCGACGTCACTGAACAAAAGGCCCTCGAGGCCAAGTTCGCACAAAGCCAGAAGATGGACGCCGTCGGCAAACTGGCGGGCTTTGTGGCCCATGACTTCAACAACATGCTGACTGTTATTATTGGGTTTGCAGACTTCTTACTTCAGACCCACAAGCCATCCGATCCCGCGCACGCCGATATTCTCAACATCAAGTCGTCGGCCAATCGCGCTGCTGGTTTGGTCGGCAAGCTTCTCGCCTTGGCTCGCCAGCAAACACTGCTCGTTGAACCATTGAAGCTCGACGATGTCATGACCGATCTGGCACCTCTCCTCAAACGCACGATTGGTGAGCGGATCGAGCTCAAGGTCTCATCTGGCCGTGACCTGTGGCATGTGAAAACCGATAAGCTGCAACTCGATCAGGCGATCCTGAACCTTGCCGTGAATGCCCGCGATGCGATGGCCGATACAGGCGGACGCCTGACGGTAAAAACACGAAATGTCACCGAGCGTGAAACCCAGCGCATGCAATCAAAAGGCATGGAAGTCGGCGAATACGTGCTTATTGAAATTGAAGACACCGGCACGGGCATTCCAGCGGATGTCTTGGAAAAAATCTTCGAACCGTTCTTCACCACGAAAACAGCAGGCAAAGGCACCGGATTGGGACTGGCCACCGTCTACGGTATCGTCAAACAAACCGGTGGGTTCATTTATCCTGAAAGTGAAATCGGCAACGGCACGACGTTCCGGATTTACCTACCGCGCTACCATCTCGATGCAAAAGACGAAGCTGCCATCGAAGCTGAGCGGACTGAGAATGAGAAACGCAAGAACACAGATCTCACCGGCAACGGTCGTGTCTTGCTTGTCGAGGACGAGGACGCCGTCAGATCGTTTGCTGTCCGCGCGCTCACACGCCAGGGCTACGAGGTCTTGGAAGCAGGTGACGGTGTCGAAGCTTTGGATGTGATGTCCAAGCATGAAGGTGAAATCGACATCGTCGTGTCGGACGTAGTGATGCCCGAAATGGATGGGCCGACAATGTTAAAAGAGATGCGCAAATCCAACCCGGATCTGAAGATCATCTTCGTCTCGGGCTATCCCAATGAAGCCTTCCAACAAGCCTTGGGCGAAGAGACATTCGCATTTCTGCCAAAGCCGTTTTCACTTCCCCAGTTGGCCGCGAAGGTCAAAGAACAGCTCGGAAATTAACGCAAACCGCGCCAACTCTCACGAAGCTGTGTGTTGGGTTCAAAGGTCCGACCACGCCCTGTGGCACAACCCTTGAACTCCAGCCGGGTATAACGTTCGCGAGAGGCGAACACGGTCATCCGGCAGGACAATATGTTTAACAAACGCCTCAAGACGCTTTTCGCCAACTTGGCCCTCTCGGCGGGCGCGGTCGTCGCGACGCTAGTTGCGCTGGAACTGGTGGCATTCAGATACATTCTTCCGCCTGATGATCTGATTGAGAACGTCACAATCAACGAGGTCGTTCGCTACAAGCCCGGCACGCTCGCCACATTCCGCCACCCGGACGGCCGCAAAACCAAACTGACAATCAATGCCGCTGGTTGGAACTCAACGCACGCAGACTATGCAACTCAAAAAGCTGCAGGCCGCATGCGCATAGCGGTCATTGGCGATAGCTACGTGCACGGGGCCTTTGTGAACGTCGACGAGGGATTCCCGCATGTGCTCGAAACCAAGCTACGAGCGCGCGGGCATGACACGGAAGTGTTCCGTTTCGGGATGGACGGCGCACCGCTCTCGCAATATCTGAACGTCCTGCGCAATGAAGTTATCCGCTATCAACCCGATATCGTTGTTGTGCCATTGATCCATAACGACTTTGACGAGAGCTATCGCTTCATCAAGACCAGATACGCCTCAGCGTTCATGAAGCTGCGCACGGATACTGAAGGCAAGATCGAAGAAATCCCGGCCACTGACTTCGCACCCGGCACTGCCGACAAGCTCCGCCGCTTTGCCACCTTTCGTTATCTCTACTACGAAACAGGCCTCTACCTTCATGCCAAGTCGTGGGTCAACGCGCTGTTCTGGGGTGGCAATGAAGAGTGGGACG
>JBCBRD010000082.1:0-13425 GCA_039819885.1 Pseudomonadota bacterium | reverse complement strand
TACAAAACTCTGAAAGTTACCGCAGATTCAGCTGCTTCGGCGAAGCCGCCGAAACGAAAAGGCAGCCCAGCGCAACAATCGAGATCAGCGTCGGCAAGCGCCATCCCGCAGCTAAGTGAAAGCCAGATCGCAAACCTCGTTGACCGCGTTGACGACGCTTGCGGTCGATTGGCCAAGTACGGGCTGGATCGCCAAGTCCCACAATGTCAGGCCGTTTATGACGGGACATTCGAGCAGCAACTTCGCGCCCAGCTCGCATCCAACGGGAATGTCGACAAACTCCTACCCAATGGGGTCCGGTTGTTGAAGTGAAACCTACCGCACCACAAGCATCGGTTAACCAGCCGTAAACCGACCCCGGCACACAATATCGTCCCAGCCCATCCCAAAACTCTGAGGTCGGACCCCCGTGATCAGCCAATCGACAAAGCGATCAGCGACCACGACGCCTGCGGCCCTCGCCACTCCGATCCTACTGTTGATCTTACTTGGCGGTTGCCTCAACGGATTTGCCGTCCGCATTAGCGAGGCCGTCAACGTTCAGGGCATGGCAACAGTTTTCCTCGGCATCAGCCCGTTTGATCTGATCGTGCTCTTCGCCGCTGTGACACTCATCTGGGAAAACCGCCCAACCACGGAACAGGCTGGTGGCCACGTCACGATTGGGACGCCAGAGTTCATCGCGGTTGCAGCCTTGATGATCCCCTCAAGTGCAACCTCTTGGCTGGTTGTTGCCTTGTACGCGACCTATCAGTTCACCCGATTGGCCGACGACCGCCGGACCGGATTGCTGTTCTTCGCGGGGCTGGCGATGACGTCGCTGTGGTCATCGGTCGTGATGAAGATCATCGGCACACCGGTTACATCGGTTGAAGCCGCGATCGTCGCTGTGGTCCTCTCCACGTTTACCGATGGGGTCGTCCAATCAGGCAACGTCGTCGGCAACCCTGACGTTTTCTCCTTGATTGTATTGACGGCCTGCTCGACCTTGGATGCCCTGCCCAAAGCGCTACTCGGGCTGGCTGCGGTCATGTGGCTATCGGGCACTCTGCAGCAACGAAGCTACATCGCATCGGCGATCATGCTGGCCGCGCTCTACGTAGTCGCGAACCTGGCCCGCCTCACAATCATGGCAATGTCAAACGACCTATACGACCTCGCACACGGCCCAATCGGTGCAGGCATCTTCGACGGGATTATCGTTGCAAGCGTTTTCGCACTCAGCCTATGTTGGACACCCCCATACGCCAAAGCGGAGCAGGCCACATGAAGCTCCCCACTATCATCGCTTATGTACTGATAAGCGGATTGGTTCTCGCTGCAACGGCTGCAAAGGCCGTCCGCTACAACGAACGCCACACGCGAACAGCCATCTCCGACACAGCCAATGTAGCTGCTGCATTCTCAAAGTTGGGATGGAGACAGCGAAACGCGACAAATGCGGTTCAAGAAGAAAACCAACTTTTCCCAGTCTTAGAATTTACGTCCACGAGCTGCCCCACCCCCATCAGAGTTTCTTTATTGGGCCAGGACACCGACCTCAGACGGTTCGTCGAACTCCAGGAAGCTGGAGACATTGTCGTCATCCAGAACGGCCAGATTCAATCGCTAGCAGCTCCCGCTTGGGCCATTGTTCAACCGAGCCACATCTGGCGGGCAATAAAGCGAGAGTTTCACAACGACCCAAAACTCCCCGTAATAGCCATTTCACCGAGTTCGGTTGCATCAACAAATAGCTGCAGTCTTCCAACACTCGGCAATAGTTAGAGAATTCCTACCCAATAACCAAAAAATAGAAGCAAATGATCTGATTTCGTTTTCAATTCAGAAACGTCATTGGATTAAGCTTCGCGAAAGACTTTTGTCTGTGCCGCTGCTTGGCACCATCAGTCAAAGGAGCAAATGATGTCTGCAAAACACGTTTTAAGCGCTATTGCATTGGCTGCTGCAATCACCCTTGTCATGCCGGACCCAACGATGGCTCAGGGCCGAGGCAACAACAACGGTGTCGGGCTTGGAAACGGAAACGGTGGCTTCGGTGGCAACCGTGGAAACAACAACAACGGCAACGGCTTTGGTCGCGGCGGTCGGTTCGGAAACGGAGGTGGCCCTCCTGGCCCCGCTGGTGCTGCACCGCTTCCAGCACTTGGCCTGACAATAGTTGGCCAATTAATCGCTGTCGGCGGCGGGGCGCTCGTTTGGTACCGCAGAAGGCAACGGAAACACGCGCAGGCTTCAACCGGCTCGCAGCTCTAGCTTTTTGACCCAGAAGTCCAATTTGGTGGGCTCTGAATTTGGCCTTCCACCAAGCCGCCAAACATCGCGAGCCAGAAGCTCCGCGCAATACGTTCAGCCGTTTCTATAACCAACGGGACTGCATCAGGGTTTAACGAAGACCGCGCAGCTTTGCGGAACAGCGACAACCAAACTGCGAAGTCGCTTTCTTGCACTTCCGATAGTTTCATATGTACAGGCATTGGCCGACCGGAGTAGCTGCCAGTCTTAAGCATCACTGAAGACCAAAACCGTTTCATCTTCACCAAGTGCGCAGGACGGTCAGCAATGCGACTGGCAAAAATCGGCCCCAATCGGTCATCAGCCCAGACAGCATCGTAGAACGTATCAACGAGGTCTGAAATCTGCGCCTCGGTGATCGACGGATGCAATGGGGTGCGCACTATATCTGCACGCACCCGCAAAAACTCATCTCGTTCGACGTCAGTCACTTATTTCCCCGCAAGGTGTTCAAGCGAAAACATGTGCTGGGTGTCTTTCAACGGTGCGTGGCACGACCGACAACTATCAACGTTTTTCTTAGTCAGCCGCTCACCGCTCGGCGAAAAGATCGCAAAATCCCAATCTCCATTTTTGAGATCATCGGAAAATGCATCACCCCAGCCGGCGCGTTTTTCCATCACGGCAACGGCTGCAAACTTTCCTCGGATGCGCCGACCCAGCCCGCTTTCGATCACTTCACCCTTTTCGTTCTTCTTGGCTTTGTAGATCTCACCAATCAGAACAGAGCCATCTGGCAATGCTTCACCGGCTTGAGCGGCTTTGACAGCCTGCTCATTCGCGAACAGCCGAATGATCTGGTCGTCGTTTCCCGTGCGATCAAGGCTCACATAGTTCTTGAATGTGGTCTCATAGCCCGCCGGAAACGCGACGCGCTTCGATAAGTCATCAGCCTGGGAGTTCCCAACCAGAACAAACCCCATAACGGTCGCCGCAACAGCGGCCGTCGCAACACCCAACTTGAACATAATACGTCCTTCCCATCGTGTAGCCGAATTGAAATCAGCCTATATCATTCATTTTTGATGCATGATATCTAGCTTGACACGGATCAAAACACAAGACCACTGAAGCCGGAGGAGGTGCCAAGTCACAATGCGGTTAAACCGAGCAACAGACTTTGCAATACGCGTCCTCATGTTCTTAGCAGCCGAGGATGAGCCAGCCTCAATTGATAAGATCGCCGACATACTCGGCTTGGCAAAGTCAAACACCATGAAGATCGTTGCACGGCTAAGCACCGAAGGCATCGTAACCGCACAACGCGGCCGTGGCGGTGGCGTAAGCTTGAAAACACCGGCGGATAAGATCAGCATTGGAACGATCGTCCGCTTGTTCGAAACGGATTTTGCGATCGTCGACTGCTTCAACCCAAAGGCGGAGACGTGTGCCTACGAGCCGCGATGCGCGTTGAAACACAAGCTCAATCAAGCCACGCAGGCATTTCTCACCACCCTGGATGAAGCGCTCTTGTCAGACATTGTGTCGAACTCACAAAGACCGATCCGGCATCTAGACTAAGTTGCTGCTAGAAACGCACCGACACAGTTCGAACCAGATCGAAACACCGAAGGGGCCAAGTTGGAAAAGACGCTTGTTGAAGAGCAATTTGGGCGCAGCGCTCGACACTACGCTGAGTGCGAAGTCCATGCGAGGGGGGCAAGTTTGGCACGCCTCGTGGAACGCATAGGCCCCCAACCAACCTGGAAGGCAATCGACATCGCAACCGGGGCCGGGCACACCGCACTCGCCATCGCACCGCATGTATCAGAAGTCATTGCGACAGACATTACAGCCGAAATGCTGGCTCAAACGCTGGAACTGGCAGAAGCGCGCGGTCTGAAAAACGTCTCCGTAGAACGGGCGTCCGCCGACGAACTGCCGTATCAAGATGACAGCCTCGACCTCGTGACATGTCGCCTTGCCGCCCACCACTTCCCCAACATTGGGGCTTTCATTGCTGAGTCGGCCCGTGTCCTGAAGCCGGGAGGAACACTCGCAGTCGTCGATAACATCATTCCAGATACTGCGTCGTGCCCGGACCTGACTTCACAAGATCTCGAAAAACTCGGTACTGAGTACAACAACTTCGAGAAGCTCCGCGACCCATCGCATGCCCGCGCATGGAGCACAGAAGAATGGCTCGCAGGCTTCAAGACCGCCGGGCTGACATCAGATCCCGTAGAGGTTCTCACCAAAGAAATGGCCTTCACGCCATGGGTTGAACGCATGCATTGTGCGCCTGATACGGTCAAACCCTTACGCGATCGCCTTCTTTGTGACCGCAACCTTAAGACTTTCCTTATGCCAAGAGTGCACAATAGTGACGTCTGGTTTTCCCTCCGCGAGGCAATTTTCGTGGCTCACGCGCCTTAGCGGGGTCACAACACAAGCCATCGACGGACATTAATCAGGCAAATAAGTCTGGACGACAGGTGATAGGCCCTCAAACCGCCGCTGTGGTTGTGTTTCAGTTGGGCTTAAGTTTAACTCAGACTCAAAGTCGGACAGAACGAGGGGACAGGATTGATGCGGGCGATTGGGGCGATGGGCAGATTTCGCTACACGAACCAAATCCGAAGCATCGCATCCGTTTTTTCCGCTCTCACCCTAGTCGTGACGATAACGTCAGTGGTGCTAGCGCCGCCCGCAGGCGCAGATGGTCCCCCGTCTCCAGAAGAGTACGTGGCCTATGTCGGAGGGGACGCCAAGATTATCGAACCAGGCCGCTTGATTCTCGATGGATACCGGCAACGCTGCGGACGACGCCCAACCGTTCTCGACAGCCAACTCGATGACTACGGTGCTGCCTACCCTGGTTTTTTGATCATGAACCCACGGCTCCTCGAAAAGGTGTCAAAATCCGTCAAGTTCTGGATCTATGCCCATGAATGTGGGCATCAGTTCCGTGGCCCGGATGAAGAGACAGCCGATTGCTTTGCCGTGCAGCGTGGCCGTCGTCAGGGTTGGTTGTCCCCCGAAGGCCTCAACGAAGTCTGCGAGTTCATTCGTCCCGCTAGAGGAGACATGATGCACCTGTCCGGTTCGCATCGCTGCGAATACATGCGCCAATGCTATGCTGACCCCCGCGTCAGGTAGCAACCAAACAGCCCAATCCGGTCTAAATGCCCCCCCTGTCACCGAGTCAATTACTCTCCGGCAGATCAGCTCACGCTATGATATGGGCGGTCAAATTCCGGAGACACAGCATGATTGCAAGCAACAATCTGACGCAAAAGCTCATCGCGTTGGCCAAAACCATAGCCGGATGGGCCACCGAACTCGACAAACTCAACGAAGAGCACCGCGCCAAAGTTGCCGAATACCTTGATAAGGTTGCTGATACGCACGCGCGGGCTTCGGCTGCCTTGAGCCACCTGGAAACCGAACCAACAAACAAGAAGCAAAAACGGATCGCCGAGCAGGAGTTCGGACGCATTAAAGGCTACGTCGACACAATCGTCGATGTTCTCTATGGCCACCTTGACGGACGCAAGCTTGCTGGCGTTAAACGTCGGATCAATGGCATAGATACAGACATCCGCATCGGTGAACCCGGCTCGAACACTATTGTCAGAGTTGTCCAGCATCTCAACGAGGCAGAAGGCTACTTTCGCGCAATCGCCGATGCACTACGCGCACCAACAACAAAACGCAGGAAAAAGCCAAAGACATAAACTTTGGCGAACAACGGAAAACGAATGGACAAGTTCACCACACTGACAGGCGTCGCAGCCCCGCTGCCAATGCGCAATGTCGATACCGACATGATCATCCCAAAGCAGTTCTTGAAAACCATTAAAAGGACAGGTCTTGGCGCCTCACTGTTCTATGAAATGCGTTTCGGACAAGATGGTTCTGAGAACGCTGATTTCGTGCTCAACATGCCCGCCTATCGCAGCGCCAACATTCTCGTCACTGGCGAGAACTTCGGCTGCGGATCATCTCGTGAACACGCACCGTGGGCCCTGCTGGACTTTGGCATCCGCTGCGTTGTTGCACCCGACTTCGCCGACATCTTTTACAACAACTGCTTCCAAAACGGCATCCTCCCCATCAAGCTTCCGCAAGAAGACGTCGACAAACTAATGGACGATGCAGAACGCGGGGCAAACGCGACGCTGACGGTTGATCTTGAGGCACAGGAAATTCGCGGACCCGATGGCGGCGTCATCAAATTCGACATCGACCCATTCAAGAAGCATTGCCTGCTCAATGGCTTGGACAACATCGGTTTGACACTCGAAAAAGAGGCGTCAATCACATCGTTCGAAGAAAAAACCGGCACGGACCGTCCCTGGCTATAACAACGGCTGTGACAACGCCTCAGTCTCAATCAACTTGATGCGCGAGCTGGCCGGCTTCCCAGCCAATCAGGGCTCGCTTGCGTGTCAGCCCCCAGTGATACCCGCCAAGTCCACCGCCGGTTTGCATGACGCGGTGACACGGCACGACAAACGACAATGGGTTACGACCAACCGCACCACCGACCGCTCGCGACGCCGTTGGTTTTTCAATCGACTTGGCAAGTCCGCGATAGCTCACCGCTTGCCCCCTCGGGACCGTCACCAACCGCTCCCAGACGCGCAACTCAAAATCTGTTCCAATAAGTACAATCCGAATGGGCCCCGCCCCCTGAGCAATGGTGGGCGCGAACAGTGCGTTGACAGTTGGCGCGGTCAACCGTTCGTCACGAGAAAACTCCGCCTTAGGCCACCGCGCAGTGAATTCGGCGAGCACACCCTCAACTGACCCAGATCCCGCCGACGGCCCCGAGGCATCCTCATCCACAAACGCCAATCCAGCCAGTCGGAGATCGCCAGAGGTGCGCATCACGGCAACAGCCTCACCAAACGGCGTCGCATGAACGCCATAGGCAAATGACAGCCCAGGACACCCAGCGCGATAGAGCCCCGGCGGCATCGTCTCATGATCAATAAACAGGTCATGCAATCGCGACGGAGATGACAAGCCCGTATCAAGGCTGGCATCCAGGACGCTCGCTTCCCCGCGCAACAATTGCCGCGCGTGATCAAGCGTCAACGCAGCCACGAAGTCCTTCGGCGACAACCCACACCACCGCTTGAAGATCTTCTGACACTGCGTCTCTGAAACGCGCATGGCCTCGGACAACTCTGCCAGCCCAGGCTGGCTGAGACGACGTTCCGACAACAACGCAATAGCCCGGCGCACATGGGCATAGTCCGACGCACCCTGACGGAACCGATCTGCTGCAAGATCAGTTGTGGCAGATTGCGACACATCCCAGCCAGTGGTCGAGATTTCAGAGTGTGAGTTTTGCATGATGCAGATGGGACCACGTCCGCAAAGCTGCATCCACCCATTTCTTGCACCAGTCAGCCTTGTTGGGAAAACGTGCCAACAACGCAAGGCCTAACCGGTCGAGCCAACTCAAATCGCGGCCCGGGTGGTCCTCGCTTCAACAAGAGCATTGCGCAATGCTTCGGCAAACTCCTTGCGCTCTTCGTCTGTCAGGTATGCACCGAACACCAGCTCCTCACCGTGAGAGGCCAGTCGCATGACGGTCCGCCCATCCGGCCATTCAGACAGCAAAACCCGCACCCAATAGGGATTGAACACGAACCGATCTTCCTTGCCGCTCGGCGCGACCCGGGTCAGCGTTAGCTCTTGAGGCGTCAGATCGACAGTCTCGTACCCTCGACCCGAGCGATAATTGACACGAAAGGCCCAATACACGATCAGGATATCAAGCCCCATGAACCCGAAGATGGGCCACGCGCCGAGCGAGAGGAAAAACAGCCCGACGGACAGGCAGACCAACGTAACAAAAGCCATAAGTATGTAAAAGCCGCGCCGACTCAAAGAGCGGTGCGGTGTAAGGATCGCCCGAAAACGACCGGAAGCCTGTTCCTTCTGTTCGTTCAAGTTTTCGTCCGCCTCAAACCAACTGCTAATGATGTCGACCAACCGGCGATCTCACCGACAGAATTTGCACTCAAGTGATGCATACGTCCAACCTCGACCATTGGCCCATCCATATGTCGGCCCGCATCAACCACATCAGCGAACGAGCTCAAATGACGACCGTCCAGCAAAAAAAGAAAACGCGCAGCACACCTGATGAAAAGTTGGTCGCGGCAAAGCGCCCAACAAAGGCACCTGGTCAAAAATCGGCAAAAAAGAGGGCCAGAAGCCGGACAAAGCTGAAACGCGATGCCATCGAAGCCGTTTTTTCGAAACTCCACGAAATCGAGCCCGAACCAAAAGGAGAACTGGAACACGTCAATCCGTTCACCTTGATAGTTGCCGTCCTACTCTCCGCACAAGCAACGGATGCTGGCGTCAATAAAGCCACGCGGCCACTGTTCGCCATCGCTGATACCCCCGAACAAATGCTGGCCCTCGGCGAGGACAAAGTCCGCGACTACGTCAAAACCATCGGCCTGTACCGAAACAAAGCAAAGAACGTGATCTTGATGTGCGAGAAGCTCATCAACGAGCATGGCGGTCAGGTGCCCGCTGACCGAGACGCACTGGAGCAGTTACCAGGGGTTGGTCGCAAAACCGCAAACGTCGTCATGAACATGGCGTTTGGTGAGCCAACCATGGCGGTCGACACGCACGTCTTTCGCGTTTCAAACAGGATGGGGTTATCGAGTGGCAAAGACCCACTGCAAGTCGAAGAAGACCTCGTCAAAATCATCCCGGAAGCCTACGGCCTCCATGCGCATCACTGGCTGATCCTTCACGGGCGATACCTTTGTAAGGCTCGCACACCGGAATGCTGGCGCTGCCCCGTCGCCGAACACTGCTTGTTCAAAGACAAGACACCAGCCCCCGACAGCGCAGAAGCAAAACAGGCCAAAGCCAACAAGGCGGCATCATCAAAGAAAAAGCCCGCCAAGAAACCAGTCACGAGAAAAACAACCAAACAGTCATAGCTCAAAGACGTCTTCATGCAGGATTGACCCAAGCTGCACAACGCAATCGGCCCGCCACATGGGCGGGCCGGGGAGTCAAGCCAAGCACCGTGTTGCTCAAGCACGGGTTACCCGTGTTGACTACCACCAAATGTGCTTAGTGGAACGTTACGGCGAGGAAGTCGTGACCAGCATCGGTGTGCAACTCATCACACTCGATCGTCCGGTCATTGTCTGGGTTTGCAGCCTTGAAGCGGTGCTTCACCAAGCGAGTCCACTCAATCCGGTCGAGACCTTTACGACCGATCTTGTTCCACTTTTTGAACTCGGACGGCGAGATGCGCTTGTCGACTTCATCATACTCAAGCGTAAAGTCATTGTCCGGGTTCAGCTTCTTCCAAAGAACCTTGCCGGCACGTTTGGCTTCGAAGATGTTCATCTTGCCGTCTTTGTCCCGGTCATACTTGGAAATGATCGAGCAAGGGCCGCCATGTGAGTCTTTGTGGCCAGCCTGAGCTGGAGCAGCGGCAAAAACGAAGCCCGCAGCCATAATGGCGGCGCTGGCGATGGATGTGATACGAAATTTCATGAGATGCCTCTCGGCTTGTTGTTACACGGGAACTTTGTGTTCCAGTGGTTGGCTAGCACCTCACGCTCAGAAAGTGCATTAAGTTTTTTGCATCGCAGCACATACGCCGCAGAGCTGAAACGCCGCACATGCAACGGACACCTTCGTCTAACACCCCGGCTAAGCTTGAAAAATTGCGACCGTGGTCGGACGAGACAGCATTTATGATCATTTGCCAGATATCGGTGTCACGATGCCGCGAGAACGGTCCAGGCCAATGCCCTTAGCTTGAAGCAGCCACCGCCCTATCCAACCGCATGGCGAGCCCGGCATCCGCCATGTGCTGCTTGGCTTGACCGATTGAGTAAGTCCCGAAGTGAAAAATCGAGGCAGCAAGTACTGCGCTCGCGTGCCCATCACGGACACCCTCCACGAGATGATCAAGCGTGCCCACGCCGCCAGATGCAATCACCGGTACCGAAACGGCATCGCTGATCGTCCGAGTTAATGCGATATCAAACCCGGCTTTGGTGCCATCGCGGTCCATTGATGTCAGAAGCAACTCACCTGCACCTAGCGCAACCACCTCTCGCGCGAACTCCACCGCATCAATGCCCGTCGGCTCGCGCCCACCATGCGTAAAGATTTCCCAACGGTCAGGTTCCACGTCAGCCGAGACGCGCTTCGCATCGATCGCAACGACAATACACTGGGCACCAAACTTTTCAGATGCCTCACGGACAAATGCCCGGTTCTTCACGGCTGCCGTATTGATCGACACCTTATCGGCCCCGGCTTCCAACAGCTTCCGAATGTCTTCAACGGTCCGCACACCTCCGCCAACCGTCAACGGCATGAAACACCGCTCAGCCGTCTGCTCAACAATGTGAAAGATCGTATCGCGGTCTTCGTGGCTTGCCGTAATGTCCAGAAAGCAGAGTTCATCCGCTCCAGCCGCATCATACGCAGCAGCCGCTTCCACCGGGTCACCAGCATCAATTAAGTCAACGAAATTGACGCCTTTGACGACACGGCCGTCTTTGACATCAAGGCAAGGGATCACGCGGGTTTTAAGGGTCATAGCATCCGTTTATCGAGCGCAGAGCAGCGGCACAAGCCTATCAATCTGATCTTCAATCACCATCATCCCCGCCGTCCTCGTTTCCCCCATCGCCATCGCGCTTGTGATTGCGTTTGCGAGCCTTCAACTCGGGGGCCGAACGCTGCCTGATCTTTGGACCGCCGCTCCAAGGCAACCCTGAGCCAGTTCCCATCAATGAGAACATCAGGATAAAGAACCCAACAAAGATAAGAAAAACAAGAAACTGCAGAATGGTCATGGTGGGGCTCGTTGATTACGCTCAAAGCATCGTAGATCAATGCGCCATAGAACACGCCAGACCACAACCTAGCGATTGGTCAGTCCCCACCACCTGCACCACCGCCGCCGCAGTCACCACCACTACTATCTGCTCCAACACAGTTGTCTTGACGACTTCTGCCACTTGTCCAACCCATAAAGCCGCCATCGCCGCTTCGCTCTTGAGAATTCCAACGCCGAAAATTCGGCCGAAATCCCATGAGTGAAGCAAACGCACCACCGAAAATCACAACAAACAAAAACAGCATAATCCCGTCCAGAATCGTCATATCAAAACTCCTCTGCACACAAACCAACAAACTTCAGATGGGGGCCTGTCGCGAAAGCTTCAAGAAACCATGCTTCGTCGAATAGACTTGCTCGAAAGAAATCAGCGGAGCCGTTAACCATGTCCGAACTCGACCACGACGCCATCACGAAGCTTATCGAAGCCGAAATCGCTGACACGTTCGATGAAGAACTCGAGATGGAGCTTGACGATGCACGCATGGAAAAGCTGCTCGACACGAATGACCAAGGCGCTGAAGCGGCAGGGCTCAAACGCGGCACTTACTTTACAGAACTCTTCCGACTGCAATCAGAACTCATCAAACTCCAGGATTGGGTTGAGACCCAAAAACTAAAAGTTGTCGTCCTGTTCGAGGGCCGCGACGCAGCTGGCAAAGGTGGCGCGATCAAACGCATCACCCAACGCATGAACCCACGCACATGCCGCGTGGTCGCCCTGCCCGCGCCAACCAACCGCGAGAAATCCCAATGGTACTTCCAACGCTACGTGCCCCACCTTCCAGCCGGCGGTGAAATCGTGCTGTTCGACCGCTCCTGGTACAACCGCGCAGGCGTCGAACGCGTCATGGGTTTTGCAGAGGAAACTGAGGTCGAAGAGTTCTTCACAACGGTTCCCGAGTTCGAGAAGATGCTCGTCGGTTCTGGCATCATACTCATCAAATACTGGTTCTCGATCACCGACGAGCAGCAGCAGCTGCGGTTCGAGATGCGCAACCGTGATCCAATGAAACAATGGAAGCTGTCGCCGATGGATCTAGAAAGCCGCAAACGTTGGGAGGACTACACAAAGGCCAAGGAAGATATGTTGGCTCGCACACATATCCCGGAAGCAAAATGGTGGATCGTTGAAGGCGACGACAAAAAGCGCGCCCGGCTGAATTGCATCGCCCACTTCTTAAACCAAATACCATACGAGGAAATCCCCAAGGAGCCCGTCGAACTCCCCCCGCGCAACCGCGCACCGGACTACCAGCGATCGACGCTTCCCGCCGACCTACACGTTCCAGCCAAATACTGAAGGCTGGTAATGCGAATTCATGCCAACGCTGGGAAGGCGCCCGGAAAGTCACCACCAATATGAGCGGTTCGTTAAGCGAAAAGAATAAAACCGCGTATTTGCGAATTCGATAAAATTCGAATGACTTTGGCAATCATTCAGCTGGGTTTCTCCCGCTTAGTGATGTGCAAGGACGGTTGTGGGCGTTGCCTGTGATCGTTCCCCTGCAATCACGACCTGCTAAGAAATCCGAGTTGACGCATGCTTGAAAACCACTTCCACGACCACGGCGATCACACCGGTGGCGACTGCGGCTGTTCCGGCGCATGCGATTGCGACCAAATCGGCCCGATCGAAGCCGATACGACTGGCGGTGCCACAGGCGTCGCCACACCATTGGAAGCCGCTGCCCCGATTAACACCAACCTCGTCAACCAACTCGACAGCGGCCGCACATGGATCACCTCCACCGGCCAGGTCGCCGACACGATTACCTACGGGGCACCTACCACCAGCGGGTTCGCTTCCCCTCTCGGTGAAGCAGCAGGCTGGAGCGCCCTCAACGCACAACAACAAGCCACGATGCGCGATGCTATTGGCCTGTGGGATGACCTAATCGCCACTGACTTCGTCGAAGCAGACGGCAACTCCGCCGATATCAAGTTTTCCAACACCACAACAAACGTCGGTTACGCCCACGCCTATTCGCCAGGTATCGCTGGCGACGAAGGCGGCACATATGGCCCGATCTTCGGGTCAGTCTGGCTCAACAGCAATTACAACTCCGGCACCAACGACCTTGTGACCCCTGAAAGCGGTGATTGGGGTTTCATGACCTACGTCCACGAAATCGGCCACGCCCTTGGCCTCGACCATGCTGGAAACTACAACGGCGGCAGCCCGAGCTACGGCGACACGTCCACCGGTTGGATCTACGCTGAAGACTCTATCCAATACACGGTGATGTCCTACTTCGGAGCGAGCAATACTGGCG
>JBCBRD010000081.1:0-13694 GCA_039819885.1 Pseudomonadota bacterium | reverse complement strand
CGCTGCTTTTAGCACGATAAAATGACATCGTGTCTAGGCCCGAGTTACCCTCGAACCGATCAACACCGCCACCATCGACGCGGAAATAGTCATCGCCCTTGCCACCTCTCGCCAGGTCGTTGCCTGCACCGTCGAGGAACGTGTCGTTGCCGGTACCGCCGGTCAAAAAGTCGTCGCCATCGTAACCGAGAAGGACGTCGTCACCTGAGCCGCCGTCGAGAGTATCATCTCCGTCGTAGCCTTTTAGAAAATCATCGTCTTTGCCGCCCTTTAGGGTGTCGTCTCCATCGTCGCGGCCTTCAATGTAGTCTATACCCCTGCCACCATCTACGAAGTGCCCAGCAGCGCCTTCCGCAGCGTAGAGCAGAGAGATGAAGTCATCTCCAGATGTCCCTAAGACCGTCGCTGTCGCGTCTTCTTGTCCAGTAATCTTGTTCAAGAAATCGCTGCCGTTCCAACTGAAATTCGCGCCCTCTTCAATGAAGCTGTGGCCCCTTACCAGCCCTTCAACTTCATTGAGTGTAGAGACGCGGAACGAATCCAACCGGGAGTCCATGACCTCGATACCGTATCGGCCCCGGACTTCGCCATCCGAGAAGATCTGGTTGCCTTCGATGGTGTTTTTGGCGGCATCGTAGACGGGCTGGCCCGCGAACGAACCATCTGTATTGTAGCTTTCGACCTCAATCTCCGAGAAACCGTCGTGCTTCGACTGCGAATTGTTGGAAACAACGTTGTCACGCACGGTGACTTCTGACGACCCATAAAGCCGAATGCCCTGCATACCGTTATCGGAAATCTCCATGCCTTCGATCGTCACGTCGCTCGAAAACTGGATCAATACGCCTTCGCGGCCATTGCCATAGCTTTCACCGCCAGAGAACGTAATGCCCGATGGGCTTTCGATTAATTCTGAGCCGCGCTGGACGACATAACCAGCCCCGCCATTGTCATGGCTGGAGTTGTTTTCAAACAGGATGTTTTGCGATGTGGTGACGACGTTAAAGCCATGTCGGCCATTCTCGTACGATTCGTTATTCGAAATCTCCGCACCAACAATCCGGTCGAGCACAAATCCATCGACACCATTGTGGTGGGCAACGCTGTCTGTAATCGTCAAGTTTGTCGTGAGTTCGTGCGGATCAAAACCGTAACGCGAAACACCCGTGATCTCGACATTCGAAACGGCGACGTTGTTGTCGGCCAGTGTGCTGCCGGGTTCTGGTCCGGTGAAGAACCCATCAACCTGCCCGGTCGTGTTGGCCATGTTGCCGTCGATCGTGAGGTCTGACATCCCCCAATCGTCGGTTTCCTCGCCCCAAGGTGAGCGAACAAGACCCGTTACCGTGCCTTCGTGCCCGTCAACAAGACGCAGTGAGGTGTCGCCGCGTCCAGCACCCTGCAAGGTAACATTAGAGAGGACGTGGATACTGCCATAACCATCTGGATGCGCAGCAATCCCAAACGTTCCCTCTGGGATGTAGACAGTCCCTCCACCAGCGGCATGCGCGGCATCAATAGCCGCTTGGATCATCGGCTGATTATTGACCGAGGCATCGGCGACGGCGCCAAAATCCAAAACATTGAACACACGCTGATCGGAGGTCGTGGTCATTTCAAAATCCAGTAGTGCCGATGGGGAAGTGTGCGAAGGGTCAAAAATTGCACGTGCGTCGACATCGGCAGGTCGAAAAACACTGATCAATCCCAAGCTAGTCTTGGAAACCTACTGGTCAGTTTAGAAAACATTCACATTTTGAAACAAAGTCATTCAGCAATTGAGTAACCAATAAAAAAGGCCCGCAACATAAGGGCTGCGGGCCAATTGAACAGACTTCGAAATGAGCTCAAAAAGTCAATTATTGTGCTGGCGTTTCAGCAGGTTTGGCAGCGTCCTTCGCCTTATCTACGATATTGCCGGTTGCTTCTTTAGCCTTTTCATAGGCCGAACCAGCTGCCTCTTTGGTCTTTTCGTACGCTTGGCTTGCCGCTTCTTTGGCTTTCTCATAAGCCGGGCCGGCACCTTCTTTGGCCTTCTTGTACGCGTCTTTGGCAGTCACCGATGACTTGTCCGTCAGCTCTTTGGCTTTTTCCATTGCCCGTTCGAGCAACGACTTCTTAGGTTGCTTGCGTTCAAACTTTGGCACGGTTTTGAGCATTGCGGCAGTCACACCTGGCAACGATACTACGGTCTTGCCGTCCTTCTCCGAAAATTTCAGAGCGCTGAGTTCAACGCCGACTTTTTTCTCAGCAACACCGAGGAAACCACCCGTCCCCATCACGACACCCATAACGCGGTTCCAGTCGTTCAACACGACGTCTTCGATGTCACCGATAATTTTGCCTTCGTCATTCCGGACCTTTGCACCGATCAAAAGATCCTTGGCCAGATATTGTTCATCCGCCTGCACGTTTAAAAACGTGTTCTCAGGAAGCACCACCTCAGCTGTTGTTCCTGCTTCTTGGGCAAGAGCAGCAGGACCAGCAAGGCAGACAACAGCCAAACCAGCCACCAGTGATTTCCAATTCTTCAGCATGTAATCCTCCGCTATGAATTCGGTTTGACACAGCCCCGCATTCTCAGAACGTTCCATAACGGATGTCGCATTGGGAAAGCAGATGCCGCCAGATACGGCGGTTGGGCCGTGCGCATGGGTAAGCCGGGTATAGCCACTGTGTGACGTAAGCAAGTCAGAGCGTTGATTTTTAGGTGGAGTGAGTAAACATGGCGCACATGGCACTCACTGGCCAAAACAGGCCTAAAGCCCTGGGGACACCTGCGTTTCTGGGGACAAACCCACGTGCGAGAACCAACAAATTTGCGGCGTGGCGCGTGCAGGGCTAGAATGCATCGTAAAGGGGTCCTACGCAATTAAGATGCGACCGCTGATGATCAATCCTCAGCCGGGTACCCAATCCTTCGATTTCAAGTCCGATTCCCAATAGCAACGTTCTGTAGGCGGCAACATTGGCTGACAATTCTGACACTGTCCCACCCGACGGCGGCGAACCCGGCGGCCCAAGTGATATCCGGCCGGTCTCGATCACCGACGAGATGAAACGCTCATACCTCGAGTATGCCATGAGCGTGATCGTCTCGCGGGCGCTGCCAGATGTGCGCGACGGTTTAAAGCCTGTTCACAGGCGCATCTTGTTCGGCATGAACGAGATGGGGTTGGAATGGAACAAGAAGTACGTGAAATCCGCCCGTACCGTCGGCGAGGTGATGGGTAAGTATCACCCCCACGGTGACAGCGCGATCTATGATGCGCTCGTGCGTCTCGCCCAGGACTTCTCGATGAGCCTGCCGCTGATCGATGGTCAGGGAAATTTCGGTTCGATCGATGGCGATCCGCCCGCAGCCATGCGCTACACGGAATCCCGACTAGAAAAAGTCGCGTCATCGCTTCTTGACGATCTTGAAAAAGACACGGTCGATTTCAAACCCAACTACGACGAGCAACTGCAAGAGCCCGTTGTCCTGCCTGCCAAGTACCCAAACCTCTTGGTGAACGGCGCTGGTGGCATCGCTGTCGGGATGGCTACAAATATCCCACCGCACAATCTTGGCGAAGTCTGCGACGCCTGCGTTGCTTTTCTCGACAATCCCGAGATGACCATTGAGCAATTGATGGAACATGTGCCCGGACCCGACTTCCCGACCGGTGCTTTGATACTCGGCCGTGGCGGGATCGCCAACGCCTACCATAAGGCGCGCGGCTCCATCATCATGCGCTCATGCGTCGAGGTTGAGGAGATCCGCAAGGACCGGAATGCATTGATCGTGTCCGCCATTCCATACCAGGTCAACAAGTCGAACCTCATCGACAAAATCGCGGACATGGTGCGTGACAAACGCGTCGAAGGTATCTCGAACATCTGGGATGAATCGAACCGCGACGGCATGCGTATTGTCATTGAATTGAAGCGCGACGCGGTACCAGAAGTCGTCCTCAACAATCTGTGGAAGTTCTCCGATCTACAGACGTCGTTCGGCGCCAACATGCTGGCGATCAACGGCGGTCGCCCGGAGCAGATGAACCTGCGGAACATGATCCAGGCGTTCTGCGCCTTCCGCGAAGAGGTCGTCACACGCCGCACGAAGTTCCTTTTGAACAAGGCCCGCGACCGCGCCCATGTCTTGGTGGGCCTTGCAATTGCGGTTGCCAACATTGACGAAGTCATCGCGCTGATCCGGAACGCAGCTTCGCCCGCCATCGCCAAAGAACAGCTCATGGAGCGTGATTGGCCGGCGAAGGACGTTGCGCCGCTCGTCGAACTCATCGCTGACCCACGCCACAAGGTGCAGGAGGACGGGACCTACAAACTGTCAGAGGAACAAGCAACAAAGATCCTTGAACTTCGCCTGTCGCGCTTGACGGCTCTCGGACGAGAAGAAATTGCCGATGAGTTGAATGCGATCGGTAAGGAGATCAAAGAGTATCTTGCGATCCTGTCCTCACGCATGCGCATCATCACGATCATCAAAGACGAACTGGGTAAGATCAAAGAAGACTTCGCGGTCCCACGGCGCACAGAGATTGTTGAAGTCGACGGCGATGTCGACGATGAGGATCTCATCCAACGCGAAGACGTTGTCGTCACCGTCACCCATAAGGGCTACATCAAGCGTGTCCCGCTTGAGACGTACAGGGCGCAACGACGTGGCGGCAAAGGACGCTCAGGGCTATCCACGCGCGACGAAGACTTCGTCACCAAGATCTTTGTCGGTTCGACGCATACACCTGTGCTGTTCTTCTCATCACGCGGCATGTGCTACCGCATGAAGGTCTGGCGCTTGCCTGCCGCAACGCCGCAGTCGCTCGGAAAAGCACTCGTGAACCTTTTGCCGCTGGAACAAGGCGAGTGGATCACGTCCATCCTGCCATTGCCCGAGGACCGAGAAACGTGGGCAGACTTGGAACTCATGTTCACCACCAAGACGGGGAATGTCCGACGCAATGCCTTGGCGGACTTTGAGAATATCAACCGCAACGGCAAGATCGCCATGAAGCTCGATGAGGGCGACCAGATCATCAACGTCGAGACGTGTACGCCTGACCAGAACGTCTTGCTCACGACCGCCAACGGTCAGTGCATCCGTTTTCCAGCAACCGATGTGAGGGTCTTCAAAGGGCGCGACTCAACCGGTGTGCGTGGCATCCGCTTGGACGAGGGCAACGAAGTCATCTCTATGACGATCCTCCACGGTGTGGATGCAACGCCTGCTGAACGCGCAGCCTACGTCAAACAGGCTTCCGCCTTGCGTCGCGCGGAAACAGATGACGACGAGCCAATTGCAAACGGCGATGCGCCGGTGGCCGTCGAGGAGCCAGATATCGAAGAAGGTGCAGACGCGCCGCTTCAACTCTCGGCAGAACGTTTTGCAGAGCTTGCCGAAAAAGAGCAGATGGTATTCACCGTTTCAACGCGTGGCTTCGGCAAGCGGTCATCGTCCTATGAGTACCGGACATCCGGTCGCGGCGGTAAGGGTATCCTCGCTATGGTCGTGAATGATCGCAATGGAAAGCTGGCAGCCTCTTTCCCATTGGGCGAGCAGGACCAGATTATGCTGGTGACCAACGCTGGCAAGCTCATTCGTTGTCCGGTAGGTGACATTCGCATTGCTGGCCGCAACACGCAGGGCGTGAGGATTTTCCGCACAGATCAGGACGAGCAGGTCGTGAGCGTGGAGCGCATTCGCGACGTTGATGATGACGAGACAGACGAAGCCGATGACATGGCGTGTGACGACACTGGCGTTGTTGCTGACAGCGTCGATGGAGAGACTTCCACGCTAGCCACTGACACCGACGGTGGCATCCCCGATGCATCCGACGCCAATGGCGAAGAGGGCGACCCAGACGCAACATAGCGGCGGGCGTGATCGCGATAGTGGGAACAAAAACAGGCGGGTCATTTATGGCCCGCCTTTTTTGATTGCTAGAATCCTTGGCCTGTTTCCAATGTTGCGACCAGACAACAACACGTAGATCCAACAAAGTAGCTATCTGAGGCGGTGTAGCTCAGTCAACGAACCCGCGAAGGGGTAAAGCCTCAACAGTCTTGGGAAATCCAACAGCGTGATCCAGTTGCGTCCCGAAGTCGAGATCAACCCGTCGCTGCGAAGTTTTGACATGATACGCGATAGTGTATCGGCATTCAGGGCGAGATAGCTCGCCATTTCCATCCGCGATACGGGCAATTCGAAAGAAGCAGTTGACGCCTGGTTCTGATTAAGTCGGAACCCGAGCTCTGCCAGGAAACCCAAAACGCGTTTTTCACTGCTGAGTGAAGACAAACTGGCTATGTGAAACCGCAAACGCCCTTGCATTCGAGCAGAAGCCTGGCTGACCCAATCCGCCAGGGGTGGGTTTTGCTGTTCGAGTTGTCTCAGTTTGAGTGCAGACAGACGAAGCGTTACGGACGACCCGCTTGCAATGATTGCAGTTCCGTCGAACGGCGGAACGGTCGACGATCGAACCAAGTCGCCGGGATAAAGCAGCCCAAGAATGCGAGGCCGCTGTTCATAAACACCACCATCTATAAGAAGCGTACCCCGAACTGGCAGGTAAACCGTTTCAGCGTCCTCGATTGACGTGGAGAGTGCCTGGCGGTTTGAACTCTCAATAACGGTCGAAGCACGTTTGACATATTCAACGAGAGCGGCGGGCAAGGCTATTGGATGTCGCGTGACAACACCGTTGTCATTGCCATTCAGATTTAGTCTCTGGTTTTCGAAGACTGTCATTGGTTGTCCCGCTCCGCACGACGCTTGGATAGTACGAGGTGCGTGGAAACCAATGATCGGTCCGGCCATAAGTCGCTTTGATGACGATCAACAAACCATAAAGACAGTCATCAATAATTGGTCGGGTCTGCCAGACCGCCTTCATCAATCGACGTATTGACCTAGATCAAGCTACAGCGTGTTCGTTTCGCAACAGCCGCTGAACACCCGACAGGCCCCTGATTTCCATCAGCAAATGCCCCAACATCACTCTGGCGCACGGTCACGAACTGCCCAAACCATGGAAGCGTGATTTCAGACGAGTCGCGCTGCGGGGCTGCCTTCGGCGACGGTCGCCAGCCCAATGGGGGAAGTAATGAAGAACATTCTAGCCGGTACATGCGCCGTTGCATTTGCGCTCACTGCATCTTTAGCCCAGCCGACATCAACCGCATACGCAGGTGGCTTGCCTGCCGGAGACTATGCCGGTGACGTCATGATCCGAGCTGGCCTGGCTGGCGTCCTGCCAAACGCGGAATTTGATCCGATTACCGTGGACGGCACACCGAATGCACTTGGGTCAGGACTTGCTGAAGTCGACGACTCGGCGGTTCCACATCTGACGCTGTCCTATTTCCTAACGCGAAACATTGCCGTTGAACTGTTTTGCTGCTTTGCACAGCACGGCGTCCAAGGTGCCGGTGACTTGGCAGGGACAGAGCTTGGCGAAACCATGATTTTCCCACCAGCCCTCACGCTGCAGTATCACTTTGATACGGGCACGAAGGTGAAGCCATATCTTGGCGTCGGCGCCCAATACATCCACTTCTTCGATACATCGTCGTCAATCGGTGGTTCGCTTGATATCGACGATGCCTGGGGTGTGGTTGCACAAGCCGGTGCCGACATTGAAATGGGCAACGGCTGGTATCTGAACGGAGACATCAAATACACTTGGCTGGAATCCGATGCGCACTTCCGCAACGTTGCTTTGCCCGGTGCAACAGACCTCGATGTCGGATTTGACCTCGACCCACTCATCGTCAGTGTGGCGCTGGGTTATCGCTTCAACCTTCTGAAGAGCCCCACAGTAGCCTCTTATAAGTAATCGAAGCCTATATCGTTCATGCTGACTAAAGGCCCGGTCCCAATCGGGCCTTTTTTCGTGACCGAGACGCAAGGCGGGTAAGAAGGGCATACCGTTAAGCTTGTGCTCGCATCGCACCGCAGCTATCAGGGCATCATGAAAAGCACCCCCCAACGCGTGGGATTCTATTCTGGATCCTTCGATCCCGTTACGCTTGGCCACACAGACGTGATTGCGCGCGCAGCCGAACTCGTCGACCGCCTCGTCATCGGGATTGGTGTCCACCCAGCCAAGAAGCCAATGTTTAGCGCTGCAGAGCGCGAGGCAATGTTGTTATCCGAAACCGGGCCGATCGCAGAAAAATCTGGGATTGAGATCGACATCGTGTGTTTTGACAACCTAGCCGTCGACGCAGCACGATCGGATGGAGCGACCGTCATTTTCCGCGGCCTGCGCGATGGCACGGATTTCGACTACGAAATGCAGATGGCCGGCATGAATGGCGCGATGGCACCAGACATCCAAACCGTCTTTGTGGCGGCATCACCGAGCGTTCGCCATATCGCGGCAAACCTTGTACGTCAGGTCGCCATATTGGGTGGCGATGTCTCGACGTTTGTCTCAGGAGATGTCGCCAAACAGCTAGCGGCCAAGTTCCCCTCAAGCTAACGTCGCGGATCTGGCGTATTGGTTGTCACCAAATCGCATGAAGTTTCAAGAGGTTGTCCTTATGCCGAATTCCGGCCATAAGCGCCTGCCCTTGTCCCTTGCGAAGGCAATGAGCTCGGACGATGACGAATCCGACGTGCCATCATATCAATCGACAAGATCGTGGCTTTAGCCGCCAACATCGATCAAAACCCGCGAAGGAAAAGAAACGCCCAATGTCAGTCTCTATGTCAGCTTTCACGTCACGACCAATGTCACGAGTGCTTGCAGCCGTTGCTGCAGTCATGGTTTTCGCAATCGGCTCACTTAGCGCAAATGCGGCCAACGATCCTGAGAACACGCTCGTAATCGAGCTTGCAGGTGGCAAGAAAGTTGTCATCGCAATGCGTCCTGACCTCGCACCCAAGCATGTCGCACGCTACAAGCAGCTGGCGCGCGAAGGGTTCTACGATGGCGTGAAGTGGCATCGTGTGATCACAGGCTTCATGGCGCAAACGGGTGATCCAACAGGCACAGGAGGCGGCGGCTCAAGCTATCCAGACCTCTCAGCAGAATTCACGAATACACCATTTGAGCGCGGCACCCTCGGCGCAGCGCGCACCAACGATCCAAACACAGCTAACAGTCAGTTCTTCATTACCTTCACCCGCACGCCGCACTTGAACGGCCAGTACACAGTCTGGGGCAAGGTCGTTGAGGGCATGATCCATGTCGACAACATCAAGAAGGGTGCGCCTGGCTCAGGCGCGGTTCAAGACCCAGACAAAATGGTCAAGGTCTACGTCGCCGCCGATGCCAAATGACGGTGACCCGGATGACGACTGCGATACGCGTTCGTCAGTAACACTGACTTCAAAGCCGCCAGCACTCGCGAAAATCAAGCGGGACGTGCTGGCGGCAACGCGCGCCGTTCCGCCAGGCTTTGTAACCAGCTACGACGCGATCGGCGCTCTGCTCGATGTGATGCCGCGTCAGGTTGCCAACATTCTCATGAGGCTCGTAGACGAGGAGCACAACACCGTTCCCTGGCACCGCGTCGTCAAAATCGATGGCAGCTTATCGAAGACCAAGCCGCACCTTTTCGCCGAACAACGTACAAGGCTTGCGCAAGAAGGCACCACCTGCGATGAGGCAGGCGAAATACCTGACTTCCTGGAACGCCTGACGACCGTCATCGTGCTGACTCACCGACGGCACGAAACGACGGGCGACCGCCAATCTGATCCGTGAATTTGACCCACGGCCCATCTGGGCTACATATCCCGCAACAAACAGCCGTCACCAATTTGAACGAAGAACAAGGACACGTCCGCAATGGCCGATATCAAAGACCCTGAAAACACGTTGCTCATAGAAACCACTCAAGGCCCCGTCGTGATCGAAATGCGCCCGGATCTGGCACCGCAGCACGTCGAGCGCATCAAGAAACTCGTCCGCGAAGGGTTCTACGACGGCATCGTGTTTCACCGGGTGATTGACGGCTTCATGGCGCAGACAGGCTGCCCAAAGGGGTCTGGTACAGGCAGCTCCGAATACCCAAATCTACCTGCAGAATTTAATGCAGAGCCACATGTCCGAGGTGTTTGCTCGATGGCACGCGCCTCTCCACCAAACTCAGCCAACAGCCAGTTCTTCATCTGTTTCGACGACGCAGGTTTCCTTGACCGCCAATACACGGTCTGGGGCAAAGTGATCGAAGGCATGGACAACGTCGACAAAATCAAGCGCGGCGAACCCGTCCAAGATCCCGATAAAATGATGTCCGTCAAAGTTGCAGCCGACGCGGCCTGACCTGCGCCTGAGCGAAGAACCGGCCAATATGAAAGAGCGAAACCGTAAATGATCCTCATAGCATTGGCCGGACTTCTCGGCGGTGGCGGCGTAGCACTTGCAGCCATCGCAGCCCACGTCGACGACACGGTTGCCATCCGCACCGCAGCCGAATTGGCGATGGTTCATGCCGTCGGCGTCATCGCTCTGGTGGCGTTTGCCAAACACGCCAAATACCAAGTCGTTTGGTCAATCGTCACAACAGCAATGCTTATAGGTGCAGCACTTTTCTCAAGTGCCGTCACACTTGCCTCACTCGCTGACCTCCGCCCAATTCCAGGTGCAGCACCCATCGGCGGCAGTCTGACGATCCTCGCGTGGGTCGGCGTGTTCACAGCTGGCGTCATGGAGTGGATGGGCCAGGATGCAACGGACGAGCCGCGCTAGCCAATGCGCACCGATCTATTTGATTTCGAGTTGCCCGAAGACTTGATTGCGCTTCATCCGGTTGAGCCACGTGACGCCAGCCGCATGCTTGTGGTCAATCCAGGCAACAACAGCGCCCAGCATTTTACAGATGCCGCCGCCCGTGATCTCGTAAGTTTTCTTAAACCCGGCGATGCGCTTGTCTTTAACGACACACGTGTGATCCCAGCAGCACTGGAAGGGGTCCGCGAAACAATCCGCACAGAAGGCGGAACTCAGGCTACACCGTCAATCGATGTCAATCTTCATAGACGCGTTGCGCCCGATGTATGGAGAGCATTCGTACGCCCATCCAAGCGATTGCGCGAAGGCGATGTCGTGCGCTTTGGGAGCGACACATCGGCCCTGCGCGCAACGATCCTGGACAAAGCCACTGGCGGTGAAGTCGGTTTGCGCTTTGATCAGTCGGGCAACGGTTTGGATGCAGCCGTCGCCCAGCTTGGGCAGATGCCGCTCCCTCCCTACATTGCAGCAAAACGTCCCGCAGACGCCGACGATGCGAGCACATATCAAACAGTATTCGCCGAAAAAGATGGCGCAGTCGCAGCGCCTACCGCAGGGTTACACTTCACCGAAGGGCTCCTCGCAGACTTAGAGGCGCGCGGCATCAAACGGGTCGGCGTCACCTTGCACGTGGGCGCAGGAACGTTTCTTCCCGTCAAAGCCGAAGATACGGTGGACCACCAGATGCACGCTGAGTGGGGCGAGGTGACACCTGAAGCAGCCGACCAACTGAACACCATACGCGCCAACGGCGGTCGTATCTGCTGCATCGGAACCACGTCTCTCCGCCTCATCGAAAGCGCGGCCGATGAAGCTGGTCGGATTGAGGCCTTTGCCGATGAAACTGCAATCTTCATCACGCCAGGTTATCGCTTCAAAGCGACAGATATTCTGATGACGAATTTCCACCTGCCGCGCTCGACGCTGTTTATGTTGGTGTGTGCCTTTGCGGGCTTAGAGACCATGCAGGCTGCCTATGCCCATGCCGTTCAACAGCGCTACCGCTTCTATTCTTATGGGGATGCAACTCTGTTGTTTCCCGCAGACAAGCCAACCAGAGCATGACCAGCCCGATCGAAACAGGACCCGCACGACCGAGTACGCCGCACCCAGACGGCCCAGCGTTCAGCTTCGACCTCTTAGGCACAGATGCCGAAGCGCGTCGCGGTCGCGTGATAACGGCGCGAGGTGCGATCGAGACACCGGCCTTCATGCCTGTCGGCACGGTCGGCACTGTAAAAGCAATGTACCTCGATCAAGTGAAAGATGCCGGCGCCGACATCATCTTGGGCAATGTGTACCACCTGATGTTGCGTCCCACGGCCGAACGCGTCGCCAAGCTTGGTGGGCTACATCGCTTCATCGGATGGGGCGGACCCATTCTAACGGACTCTGGCGGCTTTCAGGTCATGAGCTTGTCAAAGATTCGCAAGCTGACCGAGGATGGCGTCACGTTCCGCTCTCACATCGACGGTTCATCGCATCACCTCACACCGGAACGCTCGATCGAAATTCAGTGCTTACTCGGTTCTGACATTCAGATGCAACTCGACGAGTGCATCGAACTCCCAGCGGAGGTTTCGGACGTTCGTCGTGCAATGGAGCTATCACTGCGCTGGGCCGAACGCTGCAAGGTGGCCTTCACTACGCATCGTGAGCGCGGAGACGCCCACCCCGGTCAAGCGCTGTTCGCCATCGTCCAGGGCGGAATCAATGAGCAACTTCGTCGCGAATCCGCCGAAGCGCTTGTTGCGATGGACCTACCAGGTTACGCGATCGGTGGTCTGGCCGTCGGTGAGGGACAAGACGCGATGTTCAACACGCTCGAAGCCACGGTGCCGTTTCTTCCAACCGACAAGCCACGTTACCTTATGGGTGTCGGCACACCGGAAGACCTGATCGGTGCGGTTGCGCGCGGTATCGACATGTTCGACTGCGTCATGCCGACGCGAAACGGCAGGCATGGCATGGCTTTTACGTGGGCGGGGCGGATCAACCTGCGAAGTGCCAAATATGCCGAAGACCTCACCCCCGTTGATCCGCACGCACGATGTCCCGCCGCCAGTCAATATTCACGGGCTTACCTGCACCACCTGATCCGGTCTGGCGAGCATCTGGGCTCTATGATCTTATCCTGGGTGAATACAGCCTTTTACCAAGAACTGATGGATCAAATGCGTCAGGCGATTACCGAACAGCGCTTCGATGTCTGGCGGGAAGAGACCTTGGCGAAGGTCTCCCAGCGCGGATAAAACCGCGCACAGGAAGTGGGGCGTCCGGGTCGTCTCCCCATTGCGTTCTTCGCGATGTAGACAACCTCCGCTCAACTCCGGGTTGACCCATGTGAACGCTAAAGCGCCCGTTCCCGTTGAACGAGATAGATCCCCGACGCCACCACCAGAACAGAACCGACCAAGGTGTAGATGTCTGGTTGATCCCCAAAGACCACATAGCCCAACAACGTCATCGTCAGGATTTGGAAGTAGATGAACGGCGAGATCGTGGACGCAGGCGCAAGTCGATAAGCCAGAATGAGAACGTAGTGCCCGGCACTGCCAAACAGACCAAGCGAGATCAAGGCAGCCCACAGCGTCCAATCTCCTGGCCATTGCCATTCAGCCAAAGCAAACGGAGCACCGAAAATCACGCCGGCAAACATTGAGTAGAACAATGTCACCAATGGTGGATCATCGGACGCAACCATCCGCGTCACGATCATAAACAAAGCCATGGCGGTCATAGCGGCAAACGAGTACCCAACCGCTGGATCAACCGGCGCTGCACCTGGATGAACCGCAATCACAACACCACCAAAGCCGAACACGATCGCAACCAGCCGACGCCAACCAACCCATTCATTCAAGAACGGCCCAGCCAGCAGCGCCACAAGAAGTGGGGCAAGAAACATGATGGTGATGGTCTGATCCAACCTCAGGTACTCAACAGCCA